>JADYYF010000041.1 GCA_020853795.1 Candidatus Zixiibacteriota bacterium | reverse complement strand
TTGTCATTGTGAAGAACGTCTGTGCGTTGTAATTGTGAACACCGTCTGCGCGTTGTCATTGCGAGGAGCGCCCCTGCACTTTTCTTTTCCACCACCCTCCATCGCGACCAGACAATCTCTCTCCCGATAGCGCTCCCCCTGTAGTGCCGACTTCAGTCGGCATCCTGCTGCCTACGTCTCTCCCCTCTCCCTCTGGGAGAGGGGCCGGGGGTGAGGGCTTCCCATTGCTTCAAGTCCCGACCAGCGCACTACCGCCGTCGAAGAGTCATTCCCCTCTAATCAAGAGGGGTGGATCGAGCCCGCCTCACAAACATCGCGACAGCTCGTTCGCACTTGACCAGGCTCCCGCGCCGTCACCAGGCGATCCCTCAAAATGGTTCGGGAGGAGATGTTCACCGCATCTCCTCCCGACGAATTGCAACGTTACATCCCCGAATCTGAATATTCGGAGCAGAATGGACGATTTAAGGTTCTACGCTCGTTTGCGAACTGGAGCCGGCACAGGTCTCGGCAACAACCCCAGCTTGATCCCAATCTCTATCAGCTTGTCGATCACACGTTCCATGATCATCATAGTCTCCATAGACATATATGTCGATTCGCCCAAAAGGTTCCGCCGCTATGCAGATTCTCTGCAACTAACCGAGAACGTACAGTCAGAAAGATGCCTTAAGAGGTATTATTTCAGCGCTTCAGCAGCTTCATCGCCCCCGCGATCTTCTCGACAATATCCCCCGCAATCAACCCGAACGTCCCCATCTCTTCTTTACCGAGGTCCCCGGCTAACCCGTGAAGATACACCCCAGCCACTGCAGCAGGGAATACTGGTATTCCGGATGCCAACAGCGCCCCGATCACTCCGGTCAGCACATCCCCTGACCCTCCCGTCGCCATCCCCGCATTTCCAGTCGGATTTACGTACACCTGACCGTTGACATCAGCTATGATCGTCGGCGCACCCTTCAAAACTACGACTTTCTGAATCTCGTTTGCGAGCGACCGTACCGCGTCAATCCGCTCTGATGCCGCACTGCCCAGTTCCTCTCCCGTCAGTCGCGTGAACTCGCCCGGATGCGGCGTCAACACCATCGGTGCCGTCGCCGCCTTCAGCAATTCCAGCTTTCCCGAGAACGCGTAAAGCCCGTCAGCATCCAGTACCGCCGGACGGTCGAGTTTCGCCACCATCCGTCGCACCAAGTCCATCGTTTCGTGATTTCGCCCCACCCCCGGGCCGAGACACATCGCATCAGAGGCGCGCATCCCCATCAGGATATCCCCCAGCGCCCGCACCGCCAGACACCTCTGCTTCTTCAACTCCGGCAGCGGTCGCGTCATCGCCTCCGTCAGCTTCACCTCCAGGATGTCATTCAGGCTCTTCGGAATACCGACCGTCACCAATCCTGCTCCCGCCCGCATCGCAGCATTCGCCGCCAAGGTCGCCGCCCCGGTCAAGCCGACTGCCCCGGCTACGATAAACAGTCGTCCGGCATCACCCTTGTGCGTCGTCGGCTCTCTGTCCGGAACGACCTCTGACACATATTCGCGCGTGATGAGGGAGAGGCTGATGTCGAAGCTATCAACCACCTCATTCGGCATGCCGATATCGATGACTTTGAGACGGCCGCAATGAGCCTTTCCTGGGAAGAAGCACTGTCCTAATTTTGGGAGTGCGAGTGTCGCTGTGAAGGAGGCTCTGATGCACTGTGTCGACACTTCACCGGTATCCGAATTCAACCCCGAAGGCGCGTCAATTGCCAAAATCGGCCGCCGCGAGGCGTTCATCAGCGCAATTGCCTCCGCTGCCAGGCCCGAAACCTCGCCCTGAAAACCCGTCCCGAAGATCCCGTCTACGATCAGGTCGACGCTCTTCAGATCGGGGATGTCTTGTGCCGTCCGCGCGAATATCACCGGCAACCGCAGCTCTTCCAGATTCGCCCGCGCATCCCCCTTGATCTCGTCGCGCTGCGCAATTACGATCACCTGTACCTTGGACCCCCAGCCGCTCAGGTACCGCGCCACGACATACCCGTCGCCGCCGTTATTCCCCTTGCCTGATACCACCACCACCCGCTTGCCCGCGACTTCGCCGCCGAGAATCTCGCGTGCCCACTCGGCAACACCGCGCCCCGTGTTCTCCATCAGCTTCAAGCCGGGAATCCCGCGTTCCTGAATTGCGCGCTGATCGATCGCCCGCATCTGTTCCGCCGTCACCAGCTTCATCGGTAGTAGTATCGGGTGTTGTCGATCGCTGTTCAACACAAAATCAACAGCGAAGAGGCACCCGCCAAATCAGCGCCCCAACCCATGACCACGGTTGAGTATCGATTCCCCTCTACCAAAAGGGGTGTATCGAGCTCGCTTCGCCAGCGCCAGGATCATCTGCATACCACAACTTCTCTCAACCCCATGCCTGTCTCCCATTCGGCAGGCTCGAGACAGGGTGTCTCCTTCCACGATTTCGTGCCGCCCTTCGTAGGTCAGGATCCCTGCGACCCAGACGTGTATCCGCCCCTCTCCCTCTGGGAGAGGGGCCCGGGGTGAGGGTCTTCCATTACCCACAAACAGAATCGGGGTGAAGACCATCGTCTCCACCCCGTCATACTCATCTCTGTCCCGGCGCGCTACGTCCCCATCTCCCAGCTCGCCAGATACTTCTTCTGCTCCGCCGTCAGCTTGTCGATCGCCGTCCCCATCGACTTGAGCTTCAGCGCCGCCACGTTCTGATCCACCTTCTTCGGCAGCGCAAACACGCTTATCGTCAGCTTCCGGTGGTTCTTCACGATGTACTCCGACGCCAGCGCCTGATTGGCGAACGACATATCCATCACCATCGCCGGATGACCTTCCGCCGCCGCCAAATTGATCAGTCGACCTTCGCCAAGGATATTGACCTTGCGCCCCGATCGCAGCGTGAATTCCTCGACCAGATTCCTTACCATCCGCCGCTTCTTCGCCATCTTCGCCAAACCGACCAGATCCAGCTCGACGTTGAAATGCCCGCTGTTGCAGACGATCGCGCCCGATTTCATCTTGGCGAAATGCTCCGGTCGGATCACGTGGATGTTGCCGGTGAGCGTCACGAAAATATCCCCCAGCGGCGCCGCTTGCGCCATCGGCATTACCCGGTAGCCGTCCATCACCGCTTCGATCGCCTTGACTTCGTCCACCTCGGTCACGATCACATCCGCCCCGAGCCCTTTCGCCCGCATCGCCACGCCGCGACCGCACCAGCCGTAACCGGCGATCACCACCGTCGCGCCCGCAATCAGGAAATTCGTCGCGCGGATGATCCCGTCAATCGTCGACTGTCCGGTGCCGTAGCGGTTGTCGAACATGTGCTTGGTCATCGAATCATTGACCGCGATAATCGGATACCGCAGAACTTTGTTCTCGGCCATGGCCCGCAACCGGATTACGCCGGTCGTCGTCTCTTCCGTCCCGCCGATCACATTCTTCAGCAGGTCCTTCCGTTCTGAGTGCAGCACACTCACCAGGTCGGCGCCGTCATCCATCGTCATCTGCGGCTTGCTGTCGAGCGCCGACTTGATATGGCGATAGTAACCCTTGGTGTCGATTCCACAAATCGCATACACGCTGATTCCCAAATCCTTCACCAGCGCCGCCGCGACATCATCCTGCGTCGACAGCGGATTGGAGGCGCACAATGCAATCTCCGCGCCGCCCGCCTTCAGCACCCGCATCAAATTGGCGGTCTCGGTGGTTACGTGCAGGCATGCCGCCAGCCGATACCCCTTCAGCGGCTTCTCCTTCTTGAATCGCTCCTCAATCAGCCGGCATACCGGCATGAAGTTCGCCGCCCACTCGATGCGGCGGCGCCCTTCGCCCGCCAGCTTCAGATCCTTGACGTCGTATGACTTCAAACGAACACTCCTGTGATTAAAACTCGATTTCTTCAGTGTCGCGGCCGCCTAAGCGTCCTTCTTCAAATCGCCGGCCTTGTCGGTCTTCTCCCACGTAAACTCCGGCTCGCTGCGGCCGAAATGCCCGTACGCCGCCGTCTTCCGATAAATCGGCCGCCGCAACTGCAGCATCTCGATAATCCCCTTCGGTGTCAGCGCAAAATGCTTCCGAATCAGCGCGATCAGGCGCGCCTCGTCGATGTCCGAAGTCTTGTCGGTGTAGACCATGATCGACACCGGCTCCGCCACCCCGATCGCGTACGCCAACTGCACCGTGCAGCGCCGCGCCAGCCCGGCAGCCACGATGTTCTTCGCAATGTAGCGCGCCATATACGCCGCCGAGCGGTCCACCTTGGTCGGATCCTTGCCCGAAAACGCGCCGCCGCCGTGCGAGGCCATCCCGCCGTAAGTGTCGACGATGATCTTGCGCCCCGTCATGCCGGTATCCGACTGCGGCCCGCCGATCACGAATTTGCCGGTCGGGTTCACGTAAATCTTCGTTTTGTCGTCCAGCATCGCCGCCGGCACAATCGGCTTGATGACCGCGTCGATCATTTCCTGCCGTGCCGCTTCCGTGATCTTCTTGCCGGTCTTGTCGAGAATCGTCTCGTCATGTTGCGACGACAGCACGATCGCCTCGCAGCGCTGCGGCTTGCCGTCGACATATTCGATCGTCACCTGCGACTTGCCGTCCGGCCCCAGAAAACCAAGCGTCCCTTGCTTGCGCACCTCCGTCAGCCGCCGGCACAGGCGATGGGCCAGCATGATCGGCATTGGCATCAACTCCGGCGTCTCATCACAGGCATAGCCCGTCATCAACCCCTGGTCGCCCGCGCCGCCGGTATCGACCCCTTGGGCGATATCGGGCGACTGCGAACCGATCGCATTCAGGATCGCGCACGAATCGTACGAAAATCCGTAGGTCGGTTTCGTGTAGCCGATCTCCTTGACGATCTGCCGCACCAGCTTCTGGATATCCACAAAACCGTTGGTGGTGATCTCGCCGCCAACCACCACCAGCCCGACCGTCACAAACGTCTCGCAGGCGACGCGGCTCAGCGGGTCCTGGCTCAGCAGGTCGTCCAGGACCCCGTCCGAGATCTGATCCGACAGCTTGTCCGGATGACCCTCCGTGACCGACTCCGAGGTGAACAGGTATCTTCTGTCTGTCATAAACAGTCCTTATGCAAATGTCGCCGCAGCGACGCGCTTATTTTCCGGATTTGAGTTTGCCGCTGACCGTCGCCGAGTCGCCCAGGTCAAAACAGCCGCTGGCATTGCTGATCGTCACATTGTTGCCCACCAGCGAATCGGTCAGCACCGACCACTCCGCCGTGACGTTGTCCGCCAGGATCGAATCGGTAATCGTCGAATTGCTGATCTTGCCGCCACGCCCGATTGAGACGTACGGCCCGATCGTCGATTTCGTCACCACCGCGTCTTCGGCGATGTACACCGGCGGCTTGATCGTACAGCCGTTGCGCTCGGCCGTCGCATGATGCCGCTCCAGAATATACCGGTTCGTCTCCAGCATGTTCTCCTTGCGGCCGCAATCGTACCAGCCCAGGGTGGGGAATGTGTGCAATGTCGAGCCCTTTTTCAAGAGCAAATCGAAGGCGTCGGTCAACTGAATCTCGCCGTGCGTCGTCACCCCCCGTTCGATGATCTCGCTCGTGCACTGATGGAACGATTTCACGTCGCGAATATAGTATACCCCGACCACCGCCAGATTCGTCGGCGGATTCGCCGGCTTCTCGACCAGCCGCACGATCCGGTCGCCGTTGGTCTCGACCACCCCGAACGCCCGCGGATTGGCCACTTCCTTCACCGCCAGGCAGTTGTGGCCCGTCGCAATCATTCCCTTCCAGTCTATTTCAACGATCGTGTCCCCCAGGATAACCAGCAACTCCTCGTCCGTCGAAGTAATCCCCAGGTGCACCGCGTAGCCGAGCCCGTACAGCGTCCGCTGTTCGACGAAGGTACTCTTGAGCGTGTAGTGCTCTCGCACAAAGCGCTCGATCTTGTGTCCCTGCGGACCCATGACGAAAATCATTTCGCTGATCGGCAGGTCGATGATCTGATCGATGATATGGCCCAGAATCGGTTTGCCGGCGATCTGCAACAGCGCCTTGGGGGTCGTGTACGTGTGCGGCCGCAGCCGGGTGCCTTCGCCGGCTACCGGAATAATGACTTTCACGGGCGGTCTTCCCTCAACTGAAAAGTCCGAGCAGCGCCTGCTTGCAGTCGATGAACAAGAATTGGACGCGTCCGATCAGCAGGCTGATGCGCGCCATCACAGTGTAGCCGAAATGCGCCCCGAATGCAACCATGATGAACCAGATTCCCACGCGCGCGCCCACCCCCAGCGCGCCCACGTGCTCCTTGGAGAAGTAGAAGTAGATCAGCGTCGTTACGACCCCGACAAAGATGATGATATTCAGCGGATTGAGCAGATCGATGAAGGTCGAGCTGACCTGCGCCAACAGCCGTCCGTGCAGCTCCGAGGTCAAATAAATCCCTGCCGTGATCCCCATCACGAACGCCAGCGGATAGCGCGAGATCCACGACATGTTCGGGAAGAAGCGCGCAAACATCAGCACCCCCAGAACTCCCGCGATGATGAGCATGATAATCTGCCCGACGTGCCCCGAGCCGCCGGCCCCCGTCTGCATCGCTGCCCAATGCTGGCTGATCGGGTCGGCCAGCTGCTGGATGATCACCGACTGCCACACCAGGCCGACATAATAGCCCGCCGACAACCCGGCGAAAATGTGCTCCGCCAGCCGGTAAATTGGGTTGTCCTTGTACAGGAACGAGAAAATTGCCAGCGTCAAAAATCCCGCCAGCAGGATGCCGAACGTGCTCATCCCGTCGTTCTTCCCTTCGCCCGTCTCGCCGCGAAATACGCCGCGTTCCCCAGCAGCACAAACCCGATGATCAGCAGATGCACCAGCGACTGCGCATTCATGCCGCTTACCGCCATCGCCGGATGATTCACCAGCTTCTCATATTCCGCCGCGCCCTTCATCCCGCCGAGCAATCCGACCATCTGATTCGCCTGTACGTAACTGTAAAACTTCGGCGCCATCACCGCCGTCACACCGGCGCCCAACGGCTTGCTGAATTGCGCGTTCACGATCGACACCCAGTTGTCGACAATCCCGTTGTCCGCCACGATGAAAATGAAATCGATGTCGGCATAATTCTTCACTCGCTGCATCAGCGGCAACTGCGCCAGCGGCGTCCCGTATTGATCCGACGGATAAATCGATTCGATGCTCGTTCCCATCCCCAGCAGCACCGCCGTATAATTCGCCTTGTAGCCCAGATTGACATAGTCGATACCGTACGTCTTCCCGTATTGCGCCGCCATTTCGTGCGTTACCTGGCTGGCCATCGACGGTCCCCCCAGCGGAATCGTCGTCATCGTCACGACTTTGATATTCTTGCGGAACAGATGATGCAGCGCCGCCACCGATACCGGCAGCGTCTCCGGCGTCGCCGAGGCGTAGTAGTCAAACGTCAGCATCACCACTGAGCTGTCCGGCAGTGCCTCGACCGCGTCATACAACTTCCGTGCCTCCGGCGTCACCGCCATCGGCAG
>JADYYF010000040.1 GCA_020853795.1 Candidatus Zixiibacteriota bacterium | reverse complement strand
GAGCCGGGAATCGTCTACGAGAAACTGAATGAAATTCTCAAACGGGAGTCGCTGTTCTTCCCGCCTTCACCGGGCGGCAGTTCGGATGTCGCCACGATCGGCGGGATGGTCTCGACGAACGCCAGCGGGATCTATTCGGTCAAGTACGGCGGGACGAAGGATTTTGTCTTAGAACTTGAGCTTGTTGACGGCACGGGCCGAATGCATCGGCTGGGGAACCGCGCGATCAAGCGGTCTTCTGGATACAATCTCATTGACCTCATCGCAGGATCGGAAGGTACGCTGGGTGTGATCACGGCAGTGACACTGCGGCTGCTGGGGATACCGGAGGGGAATCGCAAGTTTGCATTCAAGTTCCCGACTGAGTATCAGGCGGCGCAGTGCGTGTCGGAAATCATGCGCTATGGTCTCGACATGGCGGCCGTTGAGTTCCTCGATCGCAACGTGATTCAGGCGTTGAATCAGCTCAATGGCTATAGTCTGCAGGAAGTACCGTGTTTGTTCCTCGAAGTCCACGGGCCAGAGCCGGTGCTTGCGAGCAACGCCGAAGCGGCAACACAGATTGCGGCTGAGCTCGAAGGTGAGCCGTTGGTGTTGGCGTCCGGGCAGAACCCGTGGGATATTCGACATTATGTGACTAACGCCATCAAACTTCGCCGCCCCGGCTACACGATCATCCGTAACGACGCGGCCTTCCCGATATCGCGCCTTCCGGAGATCGTGCAGTACTGCCGCGAACTGTCGGAACAATCGGGGCTGTTGATTCACGCGTTCGGCCATGTCGGGATGGGACTGATTCATGCCTTAATTCTCGCACGGCGGGAGGATGAAGCCGAATGGAAAGCGGCGCTGGAGATCAACCGCAAGATCATCCTCAAGGCGGTGGCGTGCGGCGGGACGATTTCGGGCGAACACGGCATTGGTCTGGGCCATAAGGAAATCTTTGGCATCGAGCATCCCGATGCTCTCGATTTGATGCGCCAGATCAAGCGCATCTTTGATCCGCGCAATATCCTCAATCCGGGAAAGATTTTCGATCCGCAGTAAGGGCTACGAGTTGCCCATCGCCAGCGGCTTGGCGGCGTCGGTAACGGCGCCGATCTTGATTGCGTAGCTGTCGCGGTTGGCGATGTCCTCGTCGGTCACCAGGTGGACATCGAGCAAATGATCATTGCGGAAGCCGGTGCGCTCGTAGTTGATCTCTGCCAGACAGCGGCTCCAGCCGTCAAGCCAGAGCTGTAGGAGTTCGCGCTGTTCGGGCGTGGAGTCGACATGCAGAAGCAGATCGATGTCGCTGCCGGGGCCGGCTGTGCCGTTCTTGGTCGAACCGAACAGGTACACACCTTTGACGCCAAAGCGACCGGCGTCGAGCTTGGCGGCAATTTGCTCGGCCATGCTGTGACGCCAGCGCCAATGGTGGTCGCCGGAGAATTCGGGATGGGCGTGCGTTTCTTGCAGGAGTTCGAAACGCGAGCGCGGATTGCAGAGCAGGGCAACGGCGTAATCGAGATCCGCGTTCATCAGCACCTGCAGCACCTGTCCGGCAGCGGAACGGGGGACATCAATCAACTTCACCACATCCTGCAAGTACTCAAATTCAGGCAGAATTTCGCCGAGGATATTGCGCGATCGGTGCAAGAAGGCCTCGTTGAAAATAATGCCGGGATCATCGGGATAGAGCGGCAGGTAGCGGATGTGTGCTTCGACCAAGTCCTGGAAGAAGTGAGTGCCGAAGGAAAGATCGGGTTGGTAATTGCCGCTGGTACGGGCAACCTCGATCAGCATCGCCGAGTTGTTGATGTCAGAGTAGGTGACGCTGACACCGAGTTTGATGTCGCCACGGCTGCCCCACCGGCCGGGGCCGATCAGGATGAACTGTCGCTTCGGCAGGAGTTGATTAAGACGGCTGATGGCGCGTCCGACGGCCAGTAGCGACGGTCGATCGCCGAGACCTTTGTATTTTTCGGGGTCGACGTAGACTATGTGTGTGATATCGGGCATCCGACCGTTGGAAACATACCGGTTGGCGGTGAAAATCGTCTTTTCGGCCGGCAGGTCCTTGGGGATCGGCGCCGGTGCACTGTCGTCAGAGTGACTTTGCGGCCGGCACTGGAGCAAGTAGAAGTTCTTCCCGTCGTGGGCAAACTCGATATCGACCGAATTACCGAGCTTCTCTTCCAGTGTCTGCAGAATGGCCTGGATCTGGCTCATGAACCGTGTATTTGCCAGCAAGCCGTCGAAGGTGACTACCGCGTGCTCGCTGCCGAGGTGCAGATTGATGCCAACCGGGCGTTGGAGGCGGTCGCCTTTGTCGAGCGAGACGATCTGCTCGATCATCGGGATATCGTCGCCAAACTTGCTCAGAACTTCACCGACCGGCAGAGTTACAAATGAGTTGGTTTCAAGGTCGATGACGTCCATCATCTTGGGCGAATAGCGGACAGCCTCTTCGACGGTGACATTCACCCGCAGCCCGGGCTGTCCGGGAGAGACGAGGATTGGGTAATCGTCGCTCGTGCGATCGACGGCGCGCGTGCCGAGCCCGACAACCATGCGCAGCAAACCGTCTTCACGCTTGATGCGCGGCGACCAACGCAGCTCGTTGCGGCTGAACGCGACGCCGGCAAAGACCGGGCAGAAATAGCGGCCGATACGCGTGCCGATCACTTCCTGGATGATGATGCCCATCTCCTCGTGGAAATCGAGCAAGCCTCGCTCGGCACGGTACTCGATCGGATCGGGACCGAAGGTCGAGGCGTAGACCTCTGCGATTGCGTCCATGAGGGCAGCCAGACGCTTCTCCTTGGAGCCCTGGTTGGCGAGGAAAAGGCTCTTGTACTTGCCGGAAAAGGCGGAGCCGGTGCGATCTTCCAGCAAACTCGAACTGCGTACGATCAGCGGGTGTTCGCCAAAATCGTCGAGCACGACCGAAAGGGCCTTGATGATATCCGGCGGAAACACCGCGTTCTTGAAGGTCTGAACTACGTTGGGATATTCGAGACGGATCTGATCGATCTCCTTGTACTTCTGCTCAATCACCTCTTCGAAATTGTTGTAACTCATGAAATGCAGTACAACGTCGGATGTGATGTAGTAGGCGCGCGGTGTCTGCACCTGTGCCAGCAGTTCGTTGGATTCGCCTGCGCGTTTGAGAATCTGGCCGGCGAGAAAGATACCGGCGGCCTTGCCGCCGAGCTTACCCTGTGACTCCGACAAGTAGATGACATTGTGCATCAGATCGAAGACATCGTTGATCTCGACGAAATGTTTGGCGATGTTGATGTAGTCGAGCGACTCGGAGAAGATGCGGCGGATCAACGACACCATCAGGCCCCGCTTGGTGTTCACCGGGATATCGTGTCCTTCGGGTGCCATGCGATGATAACGGCGAACGGCCTCATTCAATTCGGAGATCGGTGTATTGATGTTGGCCAGCGTCTTGATCAGGAAACTGAGCTTGTCCTGTTGAATCCAGCGCTGGATAAACGAGAGAATCTCCGCGGCGGAGAGCTCGTCGGCCGCAATCTTGAAAGTCTCGTCGCTGATCAGTTCGCTGCCTTCGAGCAGCAGGCGCTTGCGGTGCGGAACATTGGAGTCCTTGAGCAGGCTGTCGGTTTCGCCGGCATCCTCGGGATCGTAGTACTGCGCCAACCGCTTGGCGTCATCCACGCCAGTCCAGCACAGGTAATTGAGCATCTTGGTGGAGATATTGTAATACAGGTTACGATCGGTACGACTGAGCAGGTCGAGAACAACCCGCCACTCCGGACGCGCTTGCTCGACCAGCTCCTGTGCGGCGGTACGATATTGCGTAAACACGGTACGCATCTTCTGGAAAGTGATGAAGCTCGAAAGGCGCTCGGCGATGGTGGCGAGGAGCTTGGTTTCTTCCTTGAGAAACGGCCCTTCGTCCTCATGGGGCATTTCGCGTGAGTAGTAGACGCTGATGGTGCCGATGACTTCGTCGAAGACCTTGAGTGGTACTGTCTGCGCCCACGGAGTCTCGCGCAGACCGGAGGTCGTGAAGGTGGAGTCCTCAAGGATGATGCG
>JADYYF010000039.1 GCA_020853795.1 Candidatus Zixiibacteriota bacterium | reverse complement strand
TGATCTATCGAATGAAGAAGTACGGAATCAAGAAGGGGTAGGGGGCTTCACTTCTGCGCGACTACTTACTAGATGGTATTGCGATATTGAACACGCGAGGGCAGACCGGTCTCCGACAGAGTACGCGGCGCGAACAAAATCTGACGCAACTTCATCTGCCGGTCGTGGAGACGCGGCGGTACAAAGAGTCCGACTAGAGTCGGCCCCACGTGAATTCTTTGCGTGAGGATCGCAGCAATCCTGACCTACGATTGTGACTGCGGGCTGGATGAATCGCGGTGGAGGGAGCTCTCGGGGTAGCGCGGTTCGTCGGGTGATGTCAGGGCCAGCAGGCGGGCGACCTGGTAGCCGGAGAGTTCGCCGGTTGCGATCAGGTTGGCCGACTTCTTGAAGATGTCGTCAAGCTGGTTGTCATCGGCGAGGCCGGATTGACCGAGTTCAACCACGGCATTGGCAGCCCAGGCATGCACCAGGCGCTCCCAGCGTTCTTTGCCGAACCAGACGATGTCGTTGTGACGATTGACCTGCAAAAATTCGGCGCCGTGCGAATCGGCAAAGAATGCCGCCAGATGAATCTCTTCAGTCAGGAGCGGATTGTCAGCGGTCAGCAGCGTTGCCACCAGCAAGGATGTCATGTAGCCCTCGTAGTCACTTTGATAGAACTCGGCAAAGACGGCAGCGATCGATTTGCGCAGCAGCCACTTTTCGAGGCGCTCCCGCATCAGCTCGTGCGGATCCTGCACATGCGGACCGGCCTGCCAATCAAGGATCGGGCGCAGCAAGTCGCAGATGACGATCGTATCGCGTGCGCGCAGATCATCGATCTGCGCCAGGCGGCGGGTAACGGCGGCATCAAGCCGTGGCCACTGCACGGTAGCGGCTGCGGTTGGATGCGGCTGTGAGGAAAGCGCCTTCTCCGTCAATGCGACAACCTCGTTCATCGCGCCGCCGATGAAGCGGCCGACCGCGCTCAGGAAGCGAATGCGCGCCGCTTCATAATCTGCAAACTGCGACGGATCGGGAGCGAGTGTCGCAAGCAGGCGCAGCAGCTCGACGCTGAACGCCTCGCGGAACGGGGCCAGGATCGGTTCGTACACCAGTTCGCGGTGAGCTTCGTCGATATCATGGACTCCGCCGCCGTTGAGACGGTGCATCAGGTTGCGCCAGGAGCCGTCGTGGTCGTGGATTTCGCGCCAATCAAGAAAGGCGTGATACTGGTAGCCGCCGATGACGGCGAAGAGCCCGCGCTCGGCGATTTCGCGACCGGCGCGGATGAACCATCGTCCCGACTTGTAATCGCGGAAGACGCACAGGTCGGTCTCGCCGGTCTTGAGCGCAAGCGCCTCACTCAGCGTGCGGTGCACGAGAAAGGGTGAGTCAGCGGGACCAACATTGATCGCAGTTGACGTGTTGATCCACCCCTCGGTGGAGGAATAGGCGTTGTTGTACAGGATCAGCGCGCGCTCATCACCGAAGCGATTGGAATACGCGAAGACATTCTCATCGACCCAACCGGCGGTGGAGTGGAAGTCGAAGAAGGCGAAGTTGTCCGCGCCGGAGAAGAGGCGGCGCCGCCGCATGATCGGGAAGATCTCGTGCTCGTGGCGGCGAACGAGGTCTTCGTCAACCTGTTCATCCCAGTAAGCGCGGCGATATTCCATGCCGTACTTCTCGGCGAAGCCTTCGATCTGGCCGTGGCCGAACATCGGCAATCCGGGCATGGTGACCATCATCAAGGCGACGCCGATATACTTGTCGCCCTTGCCGAATTGCTCGACGGCGGTACGCTCGTCGGGATTGTTCATGAAATTGACGAACCGCTTGAGCACCTCGGGGCTGAACTCGAGAACATTCTTGACGGTCTGGCGGTACTTCGAGTTCTCCTCCATCTTCAGCATATTCATAAAGGCGGAATTGTAGACGCGGTGCATGCCGAGCGTACGAACGAAGTAACCCTCCATCAGCCAGAACGCCTCGGCGAGGAGCAGAGTCTCAGGAACTTCGGCCTTGATCCGATCGACGACCTCGCGCCAGAATTCCTTGGGGAACGCGGCATCGAATTGCTCCTTGGTGAGTCCGCACTCGGCGCGCGAGGGAATGGCGCCGCCGTCGCCGGGCTGCGGGAACCAGAGCCGCTGGTAGTGCTTCTTGGCGAGCGTCATGGCGGCATCAAAGCGGATGATCGGGAACTTCCGCGCGACGTGAAGAATCGTTTGGATGACCGCCTCACGAACTTCCGGAATGAGGAAATTGAGCTGGGCGGTGTCGTTCCAGGGCATGTTGGTGCCGTCGTTGCCGTGGTAGATATAGCGGGTGTCGCCGGTCCAGGTGTCGATGCGCTTAAAGACGACGGCGGCGTCACGGTGCGACCAGTAACCGTCCTCGATCTGCAGGACAACGCGCGGGTCGTCGGAGAGGTTGGCGCCGGTGTATTGGTAGACCGGAAACGGCGGATAGGGCGACTGGATGAACCAGTCGGGATGTTCGATCACCCAGCGCGAGTAGATGCCCATGTGGTTGGGGACCATGTCGGCGGAAAGACGGATGCCGCGGCGCCAGGCGCGGGCGCGAAGTTCTTCGTAGGCCGATTCACCGCCGAGATCGTGGGCGATGATGTAATCATAAAGTGAATAAGCCGATGACACGGCCTCGGGGTTGCCCATGTACTGCTTGATGGTTTGTGAGGCACGCGAGCGTTCCCAGACGCCGATCAGCCAAAGCCCGGTGAAACCCCAGCGCGCGAGGCGGTCGAGTTCTTCATCGGGGATATCGGATAGCAGGCGGATGTGGCGCCCGTACTTCTTCGAAAGCTGATCGAGCCAGACGTAGGTGCTTTTCGCGATCAGGACGACGTTGGACATCCAATCGGCGTCCTGGCTGAAGGCTTCGGGCTCGGGATAGCCGAAATCGACGCCCTGGCCGCGGCCGAGGCGAAGGACTTCGAGCGAGCCGTCGGAGAAGCCGCGCAGGAAGTGTTCCTCACGGAGGATATCGCGCACGAGGAGCAGACGCTTGAGTAAACCGGCCGGCAGCAGGCGCGCCCAGCGGGTGCGGATGAAATCCAACTGGGCTTCAAGCGAATCGGGGTGATTCTCAATCGGTGCAAGCAAGGTGTGGAACAGGGAGTCGCCGACTTCGTCGACCGGCGGCTGGGTCTCGAAGAACTGGCCGAGCGCGTCGACGAGGTCGCGGTAGTGGGCGCGGTGCGACAGCTCGGTGTCATCGTAGAGCGGCCGGAAGAAGCGAAACGCCGGGTTGATCATCGCGATCATCAGCAGGATCATCTCGGCCACGACGAGTTCTTTGTTGGCCCCGAGCGCACTCTGGCTATGGAGGTATTCGCCCGGCGGGTGGCCGTCAACAAGCACGGCCGGCGGCGGGAACAGCACGGCGCAGGCAGCGGGCGGAACCTCGGCCAGATTGCGGCTCTTGCGTTCCGCCGTCCAATTCAGACCGGCCTGGAGCGAGAAGGGATTCTGGCGGCGGCAGTAATGCAGGACGACGTAGCGCATGATCTCGACGATCATCGCGGCCGTAATCAGCTGGCCGGGGGAGATCGGCGTCAGCGGCGGCTGCTGGGTGTGCGCGGTTTCATTAAAGCAGGCGGCAAGCTGGCGCACGACATAGGTATCGGAGCCGGGGACGCGTGAAGCCGGGTCGGTGACGATCCGGGCCAGATCAAGGCGCTCCCAGGTGCGGCGCGACACGGGCAAGCCGAAGGGGAAATAGTCGCGCAGATGGTTTTCGAGGTCATGAATACTCATAGTCGCCGGCTCAGGTTCCTTTCGCTCCGCCGAAGCAATTATACGTTGTTTATCGACAGCTTCAACAGAATTGCAGACAAAGCGGGGGAAAGTGATTAAATTGTCGCCGTTATGGACAATCAAGAATTTCGGCGCTACGCGCACGAATTGGTCGACTGGATGGCGGACTATCTGGACAACGTGCGCCGGTATCCGGTCAAAGCGCAGGTACAGCCCAAAGAGATTATCGCCCAGCTTCCCGAAGCGCCGCCGCAACGGGGGGAGCCGTTCGAGCGGATTTTCGGTGACTTTGAGAAGATCATTGTACCGGGAATGACGCATTGGCAGCATCCGAGCTTTTTCGCGTACTTCCCGGCCAATTCAAGTCCACCGTCGGTGTTGGCGGAGATGCTGATGTCGACGCTGGCGGCGCAGTGCATGAGCTGGCAGACCTCGCCGGCCGCGACCGAGCTGGAAGAGCGGGTGATGCAGTGGCTGGGACAGATGATCGGTCTGCCGCGCGAATTCATCGGCGTGATCCAGGATACGGCCTCGACGGCGACGCTCTGCTCGTTGTTGACGGCGCGCGAAAAGTACAGCGACTTTGCGATCAATGCCCGCGGGTTTGACGGTTCACAGAAGTTTGCGGTCTACTGCTCGACGGAGACGCATTCGTCAATCGAGAAGGCGGTGAAGATCGCCGGACTTGGCAGTGCCTGCCTGCGCAAGGTGGCGGTGGACGAAGCGTTTGCGCTCAAGCCGGCTGAATTGGAGAAGCTAATTGCCGCCGACCGGCACGCGGGCGTAACGCCGTTGGCGGTGGTGGCGACAATCGGGACGACGGGATCAACGGCGATCGATCCGCTGCGGGCCATCGGCGAAATCTGCCGGCGCGAGGAAATTTGGCTCCATGTGGACGCGGCATTCGCGGGGACGGCGCTGATCTTGCCGGAGCTGCGGTGGATGATCGAGGGGATCGAATACGTCGATACATTCGTGTTCAATCCGCACAAGTGGATGTTTACCAACTTCGACTGCACGGCTTATTTCGTGCGCGATCCGGCGGCGCTGGTGCGGACGTTCGAGATTCTGCCGGAATATCTTAAGACCGCCGAGGGAGATCGGGTCAACAACTACCGCGACTGGGGGATCCAACTGGGGCGGCGCTTCCGCGCGCTGAAATTGTGGTTCGTGATCCGCAGCTATGGCGTGGCGGGACTGCAGCTGCTGGTTCGCGAACAATTGGAACTGGCGCGCGGGCTGGCGGCATGGATCGGCGCTTCCGCCGATTTTGAGCTGCTGGCGCCGACACATCTGAACTTGGTTTGCTTCCGGTATCATCCGGCGGGGGTGAATGATCCGGGACAATTGAATGTGCTGAATGAGCGGTTGCTCGAGCGGGTGAACGCGACGGGAAAGGCGTACATGACGCACACGAAGCTGAACGGCGCGTACACGCTGCGCATGGTGATCGCGCAGACGCAGGTGACTCATGCCGATGTGAAGGCGGCGTGGGAGTTGATCAAGGGGCTGGCGAGAGGGAAGTAGGTCAGGATCTTTGTGATCCTGACAATCAAGGGCTTGACCGAAGACGTCAGGATCGCAGGGATTCTGACCTACAGGCCGTACCGTCAGGAACGGATTCCTGACGGCGCATTTAAGTCGGCGCTACAGGGGGATGCGATGAAATCGAGATTGCCTCGTCGCGATTATGGACGGTGAAAACGGTGGGCGTACGTTCACTCCTCGCAATGACAGGGCGCGGATTGCAGTGGTTCGGAGCGTCAGGTCGCCTCGCGCGGGAGAGGAGACTCTTCTTCCCGTGTGCACGGCGCGCGAGAAGACCTGACGCAACGGTGGGAGACCTGCGAAGCTCCCACCGCAATCCCTCGTTCCTCGGGACGTTCCGGCGGTGGGGTACCGGATGTGTCGACAGTGTGCACCAGGGGCGCAGATACTAAGGCGCCGGGAGTGATCCTCGGCTCGCTCCCGGCGTCAGTCGTGACCGGTCCTTGGCGGTCAGTCGGGGAGTCCCTCCCCTCGAGGTTTGCGCAAGCAGATCAACGGCAGTGCGGCGCGATCAGCCTGGTGCGGGGATCATCGTCGAACCGCGCGTTGATCATGTTTCAACACTCTGCTCTCATCATCGTGGCAGGTCTCTTTATCCGAGTTTGGAGAACCGAAAGCCTCGGTTAAGAGACCTGCCTTTCTCATGAATCCCCCCTTGCATGAAGATAGCGGCAGCAAGCTGCCCCACCCTTCGCTTTGCTCCGGGTGGGCTGCCGATCTGGAGTTTCAAGTGTTCGACTGAAGTCGAACCCACATCGACTCTGGATGTCAGGATCGCAGGGATCCTGACCTGCGGCCGGGCCGTCAGGAATGGAATCCTGACGGCCCGGCCATCGCAATCAGTCAATTAGTCTTCCCTAGTAACACCTCATCATTTCCGCTCACACTTCATTATCTTCGCAAACAGCGCATCATTTCCGCAACGGTGGGCCGCAAATGCCAAGCCAGGTCGGACAATCACACGGCGCCGGGCCACCGGCAAAGATGTAGTTGATCAGATAGACGGCATCGGAAATCGTCACCAGGCAGTTGCAGTCGGCATCGCCGGAGCAAAGCTTGTATGGCGTCGGCGCAGCGCCGCCGGCAAAGATGTAGTTGATCAAGTAGACCGCATCAGAAATCGTGATCATGCCGGAGCCGTCGGCATCGCCCGGACGACAATCGCACACGTGTGCCGGACAGATAATCACGGCATATTCGGCCACGGTGATGATTTGGCCGCCGGTGTAAGGTTGAGATGGAATATCGCCGTTGTTCATGCCCTGGAACATGAAGATGTCGGAGCCGGTCATCGGGTAATCGCGCACCTGGGCGCGGAACGGCGAAGCGGCACAGAGCGCGCTGACCGCGCCGATGCTGTACTTGTCGTGGTCCATTGTGCCGTGCGGCCCGGAAATGAATTGCGCGTCATTATGCACGGCGGACCCATGCGCCGAGCCGGCCGGTGGTTCACCCTCGTTATGGTCGAGCCACGGATCGGAGATGCAAATGGCGACCTCGGTGGTGCAAACGCCGGCGACGGTAACATAGTGGCCGCCGACGCGGTGGCAGCCGCCGGGATCAGCCGGATTAATCTCCCAGAAACCGAGCAGCAGAATTACATCCTGGCTGCGCAAGACCTCCTTGCGCACCGAGTCGATAGCGCCGGGGAGATCCAGCGGCAATAGACTGACGGTGTAGTCGGAAGCCAGGCCGGCTTTGGCGATCCAGTTAGCCGCCCCAGCAACGAGACCGTGGATGAACGTCCCCGGTTGCGGCATCATGTTGGTGCCGCAATAGAGCGCGAGCGAGTCGACGAACGGGATCACGTTCTGGGGTGCGTGATCATCCCAGAGCGGAAGCATCGAAGCGTAACTCGTCACGAGCGGATAGTGATCGGAGTAGGTCGGCGGCGGCACAGTGCCGGTCTCGAATTTGGAGTCAAACCACCAGAGACAATTGGCAAGAGCGACCGGGCCACAGTGCGACCAACGCTGGCCGACCGGGTCCATCCAGCCGTTTTGCTTCTGATCGAAATCAGGCATGCCGACGGGAGCATAGTCGGGATATGGCGGCTTGTAGTACTCGCAGACATCGGTGCCGCCGGTGATGACAAATGACAGATCGAGCGATTGCTGATCGAGGCAATCGTGCATGATATTGCCGCTCTCGATCATGAAGTTGAAGCCTTGCACATCGACCGAGACCCATTCCGGGCAGTAGTTGGCCGGGACCGGACCGTCCCAGGCAATCTGCTGTCCCATGGCGACCGGGCCGGACCAAATGATTTGCCGGCCGATGAAAGCGGCTTCATCCTCGCCCGGCAGCGGCGGCCGGCGATCACCGGGGGGATTGCCCGTGTTGGACCACACGTCAGTCGACCAATTGATGGCGATGGTCAGGTTCGACGGCATTGTCGGCACCATCGGCGAAGCGAAGCAGTCGATGTGAATATGCTTCTGGAAATTGTATTTCAACGGGTCGTCGTAGAACCAGATGTTCCACCAGCCGCTGGGATAGTGATACCAGCCGGCCCCGTAAGCACCGCCGCCACCGCCGCCGGCGAAGTTGCCGGCCGGATCGATGCTGATGAAGAACGGGTTGATAATCGGGCCGGTTGTCGGCTCGTACATCTCGACCCAGTTGAGCGAACCCCAGTTGGCCCAGACGGCGTCATCGTTCCAATGATTGGTCGTCGATTTCCAGCCCCACTGCACATCCTGCGGGCCAACGACAATGGCAGAGATATTCAGCCAGTAAATTGTTCCTGCCTGTTGGAAGAACCATTGCTCGCGCGGCAAGAACACATTGTACTGGTAGTAATTGCCGTGATCGTTGTTGAGGACAAGCCCGGTGGACGGATCATACCAGCCTTCCATGGTCGGTGGGTCGATCGGCACCGGAACGAAATCGGTGACCGTGTATTCCCAGAGCGTTGCGCCCGGCATGCTGTAGCCGGTGGGGCTTTGCTCGGCCGGAATGTCGGCGTGAATGCTGAGCACGAAAGACTGGATGGCGCCCTCGAGGCCGCCTTTCCACGAACCCCAAAAGTGGATGTCTTTAACGTAGCCGGTTTCGGAGCATTGCCAGTCATCAGCCAGCACGACAGGTTGGGTCGCGTTGACGTCCCAGCCGATCTCATCGGGCAATTGCGGAAAGTGCATTTTATGCCCGTCGGCGGGATCCCAGTCGGCCAGCACCGGCAGAGGCAGTACCCAGACGAGCAAGAAACAAAACAGCCATAGTCGCACGAGCATCAGGCACCTCCAGAATTTTGAGAATGTTTTCGGTCCGGAAGGAGACAACGACGAACCTGGGCTAGTTCGGTGATCGCCGCGGACCGGTTGCAGGTGATATTTTCAGGCGAACGCGTTCGCCGCGAGAATGCCGAAATGGACAGCAGTGCCGTTGCGAGGCGTGAAGATGAGACTGATGCGTGCAGTTAAGTTTACGAATTGGCTCACTGACAGAACATGTCAGAGTACGGATACAAGATAGAATCAGCAGTTGCGTATGTCAATACAAAATCTACCAAACAATCCACGAATAAAGGCCGGCCGAGTCGTGTTTGTTAGTGACGTTATACAAGATTTCCTATCGGAATATGTGTAATTGCACTTGACAGGTCTAAGGTGCTAACTATATTCGATTTACATGATTACCAATCGATCGTACTACGGGATTAGCGCCTTGGTATACTTGGCGGTGAATTCGCGCGGAAAGTATATCGGGGTGCGTGAGATTGCGGCACGGCAGAATCTGCCGATCCGATTCTTGGAGTTGGTCTTTTCCCGGCTGCGTTCATCCGAGATTGTCAAGTCTACGCGGGGAGCGGCCGGTGGCTATCAGTTGTCGCGGAGTCCGGAAGAGATATCGCTGGCAGAGATCATCACGGTTTGCGAAGGATCGGCCGAGTTCGTACTGCCGGCGACCGTGACTGAGCGTGTGGGGACCGATGATCCGATTGGAGGAACGCTGGTGGCGATCATGAATGAGCAATTTGCAGTTTTGCACAAGAACCTGCGGGCGATCACGCTGGCAGATATTATCCGCTCCTCCGGGCTGGCAGCGGAGATGTACTGGATTTAGCGGAGCAGGAGAGAAATCATGAGAATTGCCAACAGCATTACCGATTTGATCGGCAACACGCCGCTGGTCTACTTGGACCGCGTGGCGAAGGGTTTGCCGGGGCGGGTCGTGGGCAAGTTGGAATCATTCAATCCGTGTTCGTCAGTCAAGGACCGGATCGGGCTGGCGATGATCGAAGCGGCGGAGCGACAGGGCAAGATCAAAGCCGACACGATCATCGTCGAGCCGACCTCCGGCAACACCGGCATCGCGCTGGCGTTTGTCTGCGCCATGAAAGGCTACAAGCTGGTCTTGTACATGCCGGAAACCATGTCGATCGAGCGGCGGAATCTGCTCAAGGCCTTCGGCGCCGATCTGGTGCTGACGCCGGGAGCGGAAGGGATGCCGGGTGCGGTCAAACGTGCCGAGGAAGTGGTCGCGGCGAATCCGAAATTCTTCATGCCGCAGCAATTCAAGAACCCGGCCAATCCCGAGATTCACACCAAGACGACGGCGGAGGAAATCTGGCGCGACACCGACGGCAAGGTCGACGTCATCGTGTCGGCGATCGGCACAGGCGGGACAATCACGGGGTGTGCGCGCGTGCTCAAGCCGCGCAAGCCGGGGCTGAAGATCATCGCGGTCGAGCCGACCGCCTCGCCGTTCCTGAGCAAGGGAACCAAGGGGCCGCATCCGATTCAGGGGATCGGCGCGGGCTTCAAGCCGGACGTGCTGGATCTGGAGCTAGCGGATGAGATCATGACGGTTGAAAACGAAGAGGCGATCGAGATGACGCGGCGCGTGGTGCGCGAAGAGGGCATCCTGCTCGGGATCTCGGCCGGGGCGAACGTGGCAATGGCCGCAAAGGTGGCGGCACGCCCGGAGAGCGCCGGCAAGCTGATTGTGACCTTCATCTGCGACACGGGCGAGAGGTATTTGTCGACGCCGACCTACATGGAGCTGTCAGCGAACTGAAACAGATGTTCCGTCCGGTGTTCCGCGACTAAACCACGAGGAGAACGCCACGGACGACGGCCTGCTGAAGAGATTCGGTGGACCGTTGTGCTTTTTGGGGTTAGGCGAACGTAGCGCGGCGGCGGCAGATTGGCACAGCGTTTGCCATAGTACCAAGCAAGAGTCGCAAAGGGTGGAGGGAAAACGGACCCGAGTTTCCTGGCATAAGGGGGAATTGAGAAGTCCGTCCGCGTCGAGGCTTTGTTGGGGAGTCTGGACGCGGTTTTTTTTGGGGCGGGGAGGAGACGCCGCGATTGAACTCGGGCTTCCGCACGCGACACGGCTGCGTTCAGCGCAGCGACAATTCGGAGACGCGTGCTCGCACATCTTTTAGCACCGGCAAATCGCGGTCAGCCTCGTTCCAGATTCGCAGGAAATCTTGATAGTACTTCAGGGCATGCTTGCGGTCGCCGATCTGCTGATAAGCGCGACCGAGGTCATAGTAAATGACGACGGCGTCGATCAGTGAATACATTCGAAATCGATCATAGCGTTTCAGTGCCAACTCGTAATTTTCGATCGCCTTGCGCGGTTCGCCGGCGTCGCGGTAGGCGGAGGCCAAGGCGTAACGAACCCCAAACTGGTCGAGTAGTTCTCCCGGCGGTAACTGGTTGAAACGAGCGATGGCTTCGCTACTTTTCCCGGCTCCCCGCAAGACTTGCGCTGTGGTAAGATCGACGTAATAGGCGCTGTCAACTCTGATTCGTGCTACCGTTTCTGCGGCCAGAGAGTGCGCTTGATCAATGTATCCGTTTTTCGCCAGCAACCAGCAGCCGTAGCCTGCGCTGAAGTAGGGGACAAGGTGTGCGTATTTTGCGACGGAATCTTTGAGTCCAAACAAGTCGTAGGTGCTTGCCAGGAGCATGTACTTGGCATAGTAAACGAACTGGTGGCCCAAGGTGTCCAAGTCGAGTGCATCCTGCTCTAGGCCGGAGTACAGGTCCTGAATTCCGCGCGCGAAGTGGCCGCGGTAGAGTTGATGGCCGGCGAGCCAGAGCCTGGCTTCACAGCGATCAAAAGCCTGCTCCGAACGCGAGAAGGCAAGAAAGATGCTATCAGCGAGGCGGTCGTTGCCAGTGAACACGGCGATGTCGGCCAGTGACATCCGGCTGTAGAAATTCGGGTCGAGCGCCAGTGCCTGCCGGAATGAGGCGGCCGCGCTGTCGGGAAACCCGTTGAAGGAAAAGATCTCTCCGCGCGTGTCGTACGCGTTCGGGCTTCCCGGGTTGAGAACAATCTGGCGATCGGCGGCGGCCAGCGCCTTGTCGAAATCCCCGAGATAATGGAAGCTGTAGGCGAGTTCGTTGTAAACATCGGCATAATCGGAATCGAGTGCAAGCGCCTGCTGCAACACGACTACAGCGCGGTCATAGTCGTAGTCCTGTCGTGCGGCGCGGCCGTATTGCCACAGTGCGACCTTGTCGTCGGGAAAACGAGCAACGAGTGAATCCATGTAGACCCGGTAGGCGTCGTAGTGGTCGTGCAGCAGTTCATAGCGCGCACGGATAGCCAGACGGTCGCGCGTCCCAACACGATCGATATATTTCAGCGCCTGGGCAGCGGCTTCGCGCGCGACTTCCGGCCGCAGCAGCCGATTCCAGGTGATCCCGAGCCAAGCCAGGGCAAAGGTGGAATCATACTCAATGGCCTTGTTGAAGTGGGCGAACCCGCCCCACCAATCCCATTCCCAGGCACGGTGCAATCCTTCCAGATATTCCTCATAGGCTTCCGGCGAGGTCGTTGTCATTTGCGCGACTTTGCGATCACCTCCCATGGCCGCGGAGGACGAGCGCGGAAGATCCCGGAAGATCTCTGCCGCCAGGTGATCGACAAGCGTGAAAACATCGGTTCCCTGGTCATCCTCAATTTTCTGGGTGGCGATCACGGTGCCGGAGTTGACATCGATCAGCCGGCTGGCGAGGACAGTTCGGTGAGCCGCCGACAGGATATCGCCGGTGAGCACCAGAGTAGCGCCCACTTGCTGTGCAACTTCTTCGGTAACAGCCGCGGCCGACCGCTCGCCACTTTTTTGCTCGACATCCTGAAGAACGTCATGGACAAGCTGCATCGACACGATCTGCAGCTGTGGTGATTCGGACAAGTCGATCGTCAACAGGCTGGCGATCATCTCGCCGTTCAACAGCGCCGGTCCCGGTTGCTGAAGCGATTGAAAACTGAGGATCAGGAGCCGCGGCGTCTGACTGGTAGTTACCGAGAGGTGAAGCACGTTGAACGGCCACAGCAGGACGGCGAACATCGCGAGCACTACGATCATCAGTGCCGACCAGAGCCACACCTTGCGCGGCGGCCGACGCGTCGACGGGCGCGGACGGAGGATGGTCGCGCCGTCACCGCCGAGAATGCGCTCCAGGGCTGCCGCCGCCTCCCCGGCCGATTGAATCCGCCGATCACGGTCTTTTTCCAGAAAACGCATCAGCGCAGCATCAAGATCGGCGGGGGCGCCTTCCAACCGCGAGCCGAGGGGCTCGGGTGACGCATGCAGGATGGCATCAATCGTCGCGGCTTCGTTGCTGCGGCGGAAAGGAGTGTTCCCGGTCAACAGCTCATAGAGTGTAACTCCGAACGAGAACAGGTCGGTGCGATGGTCAACCTCCTCGCCGCGCACCTGTTCCGGTGACATGTAGCCGAACGTACCCATCACAGCACCGGCGCGGGTCAGGCGGTCGCGACCGCCGACGGCGGCCAGGCCGAAATCAACCAGGCGCACAATTCCATCGTGGTCGACGAGTATGTTTGCCGGCTTGATGTCGCGATGGACGATACCGCGGGCATGTGCAGCTTCAAGTCCCGCGCAGACTTGAATCGCCAGTCGAATCGTCTCGTTCAGAGTCAAGGGGTTCGACTTGATGAACTCCGCGAGGGTCGGTCCGGCGACATATTGCATGGCGAAGAAAGGTCGACCGCCATAATCGCCGACTTCGTGGATCGTAACGATGTTGGGATGATTCACTCTGGCGGCCGCCTGGGCTTCACGCAGAAAGCGCTCGCGAAAACCGCCATCGCCGCAAAGTTCAAGCGGCAGAAACTTCAGGGCGACTTCGCGCTCAAGTTTGGAGTCGCGTGCAAGATAAACTTCGCCCATGCCGCCGGCACCGATGCGCTTGATGATCGTGTAGTGGCCGACGTGCGAGCCGTGGCCAAGCATCGAAAGCGGTCGCGTGCGATCTTCGGGATCCGTAAACTGTCCTGCCGTTGGAGCGAAACTATTCGCGGTTGATTTCAACGCAATTGATGTTGAGAAGATATCGTGACGCGTGCCGTAAACAAGCACAAATTGAACCTTTATTGTCTGCGAAGCCGCAAATGACGGCAAAATCAGCGACACCGAGTGGGGTAGGAAGCTCAGGGCAGTGATTCAAAGGACAGCCGCACGCCGGTTGAAGTGGAATCCCTTAGGCGGGCTCCATTCACCGATCTCATGGGACCGCCGAAAAAGCTTGGTCGTCATCAAGATTGAGCCGAAGCAACTTCCTGTTGACGAGTCAGCGAGCAAGGGACAGCTTCGTAGCGACAGAGAGCAGATTTGTGAATCGATTATGCAAGTAAGGTGACTTGCCAGACTCCGAGATCATTCCAGCTCCTGAATGACGCGGATAATATCGTACGGGGCGCGGGCTTCCATGACGCGGTTGTAAAAGCCATCGTAGGAAAACATCTGCGCGAGTGTGCGGAAAACTTTGAGATAGAGATTGTCGTCGTACGGGGGGGCGGCCATCGGGACGAAGATGTGGACCGGCTGGCCGTCGGGGGCGTCGAACTCGTAACCTTCGGTGGAGCGGGCGATGCCGATGATAAACTCTTTGGCCTGCATGGTGCGCACGTGCGGAATCGCGATCCCCTTGCCGAGCGCCGTGGTGGCTTTCTTTTCGCGGTTGAATAGGTCGGTAAGCAGTTTGTTCTTGTTGCCGATGCGGCCGGAGTGGTCGAGCAGATTGACGCATTCTTCGAGAATGGTCTCCTTGCGCTCCTGAAGCCGTTTCTTGGTCAGGATTTCGCCGACCTCGGAGTCCTCCGTGTCGAAGGAAGTTTCCATTTCGAGCTTGATCAGGTCGGGTCTGAGATACCGTGAAATCTGCATAGCTAACTCTTATCAAGGGGTATCGACACCTGGGGGAAATTGATAAGTTCCAGAGGACGAAAACCGCCAAAGCCTAAATCAATAGTGGATAAGCGGTTTTGTCAAACCGTAGTTGGAGAAAACCAATACTTTTCGAATCGTGATTTGATCGTAACTGTTTAAGAATTAGACATTTGCACTCCACGATGATCTGCGTTTTCGCTTGACTCGAAAGGGGTGTCGATTATATTGAGCCGGATAGAAATACCGACGTTTCTCCGTCGCTTTTACCCACATTAGTAGTTTGCTAAGAACTACTCGCCAAGTATAGGACAGACCCACTCAATGGAATTGAATGCCCCGCCTGGCGGGGCCCGAGGCTAGATGTTATTGCTTTTGATGATGAGGAGGAATTCCACAATGAGACTGACTCTGGGACGATGTGGGCGACTCGTGGTTGTCGCAGCGCTGGTGCTGTTGACCGCTGCGGCGGCTTCCGCTCAGACGCCGCTCAACTACGTTTACATGCCGGAGATCGACGCGGCTAACGGCGAGTTGCTGGCTTACCCGGTATACATCCAAAACGGGCTGCCGGTGGACTTTGTCTGCGTGCCGCTGGCGTTTGAGCCGGGCACCTGGGTGCGAATCGATTCGGTATCGACCGCGGGCAGCCGGATCGAAGGTCTCGGCGTCGTGACATCGGGATTCCTGCTCAGTTCGCGCAAGTTCTTCATCGACTTCGACGCGAATCCGGGCACGCCGTTGCCGGCGGGTAACGGCCTATTGGGGACGGTGTATATCATGATCGGCCAGAACGCGCCGACGCACGATATCGCGGTGGATTCAACCTTCATCGGCCCGAATCTGACCTACATGATGCTCGACGATCTGGGCAATCCGATCGATGACAAGTTCGACCGCGGGACGATTCACGTCATCACGCAGCGGCCAATTATCAGCCTCGACCCGGCGACCATTGATTTTGCGGCGTATGTCGGTGAAAATCCGCCGGCGCAGACACTGAATATTACCAATCTCGGCGTTGATCCGCTCGAATGGACGATCACGCACGCACCGAGTTGGATGGGTCTCTCTGCGACGTCCGGCACGGCCCCGAGCGCGGTGACAATGACGGTCGATGTCACCGGGATGGTGATCGGCGAATACAACGACTCGATCGTGGTGTTTGACGATTTTGCCGATCCGAAATTCGTCGTGGCGCCGGTGCACCTGGAGATTACCGAGCGTCCCGATTTCGAGACGCGCTGCATCGCGCTGCACCAGGGCTGGAATTTGATTAGCTGGAATCTCGACACCCCTAATGACGATGTGGAGACGCTGATCGCCAACATCAAGGGCTGTATCTACGGCATCTACGGATTTGAAGAAGGCGCCGGGACGTATGATCCGGAGCTGCCACAGTTCTCAACGCTGACGCAGATGGATCATCTGCACGGCTACTGGTTCCGGATGGGATGCGACACCGTGTTGTGCATCGAGGGCGTAAAAGCGGCACCGGGGACGCCGATCGATCTGGAAGCCAACTGGAATTTGGTCAGTTACCTGCCGGACAACGACGATGCGCCGGAGATCGCACTGCAGTCGATGATCGACGTGCTGGTCGTGGCGCTGGGATTCGACAACGGCGGTCAGAGCTATGACCCGGCCAATCCGGAACTGGCGACGCTGGAACTGATGAAGCGCGATTTCGGCTACTGGCTGAAAACGACCGCCTCGGCGACGCTGACCTATCCGGGTATGCTGCCGCGGGTATGGGCGAATCCATTCCTGCAGTCGTTCAAGGCCGCGCCGATGTCGGCGACGGTGCTGCCGACGCGCGAATGGGTGAACCTGTATGGCGATGGCTTGACAATCGACGGACAGGTGCTGGCGGCGGGCTCGGTCGTGGAAGTCTTTGATGAAAGCGGCGTGCTCTGCGGCACGGCGCTGGTCGAGCGGGACGGGCGGTTGAATTTCACGCCGATTTATATCGACGACAAGAGCACGGATCTGGACGAAGGCGCCGATTACGGCGGCATGGTGAGTGTGTCGATCAACGGCGAGCCGGCGCAGGAGGCGTTTGGTGTACCGGGGTTCGGCGAGAAGATTCGTGCCAATGAATTCACCTCGCTGCTGCGCCTGAATGACGCGCTGCCGCGCAACTTCGCGCTCGAGCAAAACTATCCCAACCCGTTCAATCCGACGACGATGATCGAGTTCAGCATGCCGGTATCGACGCGCGCCAAAGTGGAGGTATTCAACTTGCTGGGCGAGCGAGTCAATGTGCTGATCGATCGCTACCTTCCGGCCGGCAACTACAGCGTGACCTGGCGCGGCGACGATCAACTGGGTCACACGGCGTCCTCGGGGATCTACTTCTATCGCTTGAGCGCCGGAGATTTCACCGTTACGCGCAAGATGATGCTCGTAAAATAGTTTGCAGAGACGATAGCGATGAATATTTTGAGGCGACAAATTGACGAGGAAGAAGCGACTATGAAGGCAACACGATTCATTTTGATGCTGCTGGCGGCGGGGCTGCTGGCCGCGGCAGCCTATGCGCAGCCGATTCCCACGAATATCTGGACCGACTTCGGCGGCTCCAACTGCACGGTCAATGCGGCGCCGATGCCGGTTGGCAGTATCGTGCAGGCGTTTGATCCGCAGGGCGTCCTGTGCGGGCAGCGGATCACGACCGCTGCCGGGGTGTACGTGGCCATGTCGGTCTACGGCGACGACCAGTTCTCGCCGGCAGTCGACGAAGGCTGCATCCTGAACGACGTCGTGACGTTCAAGATCAACGGCCGCGAGGCGAGCAAGCTGGGTCCGGACGGCGACCTGTGGCTCAGCTTGGGACCGGTGCAGGTAATGAATCTGGCGACGACACAGAGTTTCGCGCTGGCGTTAAGCGGCGGTGCGGACGACAAGGGCCTCGCCGGGACGATCGTGCCGTACACGGTGACGCTCCACAACAATGGCAACGGCATCGACCGGGTCATGGTTTCGTTGACCAGCTCGCTGGGATGGACGGTGGTATCGGATGCGAATCCGGCGGGATTCTACCTGAATCCCGGCGCGACGATCGACGTGAATATTGAGGTACACATTCCGGCGCTGGCGACGGTCGGACAGGAAGATGAGTTGACGGTGACGGCCAACTCGCTGTTCGATGGCGCCACCTCGACCAACAAGGTCATCACCACGACAGTGGATCAGCAAACCGACGTCAATGACGCAGAGTTTGCGATTCCCGGTCAATTTGCCCTGGCGCAGAACTACCCGAATCCGTTCAATCCGGAGACGAAGATCAGTTTCGTGATGGAGAAGGGCGCCGATGTCGCCCTTGAAGTATACGACATCCTCGGCCGCCGGGTGAATTCACTGCATACCGGCTATCTGCCGGCGGGGACGTACGAATATACCTGGTATGGTACCGACACTTACGGCCGCCAGGCCGCCAGCGGAATCTATTTCTACCGGTTGACCACCGGCGACCAGAGCATCACCCGCAAGATGACGTTGCTGAAATAAGCATTCAACGCCTCATAGTCCGAATCTTTCGGCCCCGTTCCGCGCGGAACGGGGCTTTTCTTTTGGCGGAAAGTGGTTGTTGAACGGCATCAAAAGTGGTAAATCAAGACCGACGTCGGCGGCCGCGCTGCTGCGGCTTGCGGCGCACTCAAGGAACGAGACCATGAAGATTCTGGATAACCGCATCGAATTGACCGGCCAGTTGCAGGAATACCCCTGGGGCAAGCGGCATTTGGCGAGCGATCGCGACCTGGAGCGGCAATTGCAGGTGGTCGAAGTGCACCGGCTAGCGTTCGGGCGCGACGCCGAAGTGCGACAATACGTGAAAGCGGCTTACGCCCTTGGTCAGTTCACGCACGCGCAGATCAATCAAGTGATCGGCGTGAAGCGCGCCGAAGACGGCACGGTGTTCATCGTGCAGGACTACGCGGAGGGGACGAGCCTGCGGCAACTGCTGGCCCGGCACGGCGAGCGGATGACACCGGAACTGGCGGTGCATCTGCTGGCGCAAGTAGCGCGAGCACTTGCAGCCGCGCATGATGCGCGCGACCGGCAGACGGCGCAGTCGCAGAAACTATTTCATCTGGGGCTCAATCCCGACACGATTCGGATCACGGCGAAGGGGGAAGTGCGGCTGATCGACTTCCAGTTCCCGCCGGAGCAGATCAAGAGCGCGGCGCAGGTGGCGTATCTGGCGCCGGAGCAAATCCAGGGAGCAGCAACCGACCAGCGGACAGACTTGTTCAGCCTGGCGGTCGTCGGCTATGAATTGTTCTGCGGGCGGCGATTGTTCACGGAGGATAACGTCTCGGAACTGATGGCGATGATCCTGCGCGGTGAATACGACGTCTCGGCGCTCGATCGCAGCAAGGTGGATCGGCGCGTCACCGAACTCGTCGCGGGATGCCTGCGTTTGCATAGGAATGAACGCCTGGTGACGGCGGCGCAATTCGGCGACCGTTGCGAGTCGGTATTGCGTGAGGCGGGCGTACATCCGGAAAAAAGGCTGCGAGAAATTGTTGAAAACGCCGCCGAAAGTCCTAAATTGGAGCCGTACCCAGCAGGCAGAAGCGAGCGGGTTCGTACCCGCGCCTTGGAGCGCACGGATTTAGAGGAAGGGACGCAAGCTATGGTCGAACCACACCGTAATGATCGCGATGATGAGCGCCGTTCCCGCGCTGGTCAGGAGACCCGAATCTCGAGCATGCCGGTCGGTGAGCGCCTGAAGCGGGCACAACGGTCCGGCTTTGGCGGAAACAGAACGGTGTTCGTGCTCGGCATCTTTGCGGCGGTACTGGTCCTCGCAGCCGGGGTATTGGTGATCCTGAAGCTGACCAGCGGTAGCGGCGGTTCGACGGAGGAGTCGCCGGTGTCGGGGATGAAGACGGGGACGATCAATTCGGTTCCGGACGGGGTGGCGGTGTATTCGGCGGATTCGCTCCTGGGGTACACGCCGTTGACGCTGACGTTGCCGGAAGGGGAATTGCTGACGCTCAAGCACCCCTGCTGTCCCGATTCCAACATCATTCTCAACTTCGACCGAATTGCGGAAACCCCATACGTGATGCGCACGGTGGTCGAAATCACTTCGAACCCCGTGGGCGCCAAAATCACGCTTAACGGGCAGGATATCGGCGCGACGACGCCGTATCAGTTCGCGACGGCGGCATCTGATACGATTCAGTTCACGCTGGAAATACCGAACAAGAAGGTGATTGCGAGCGGGCCGATTGCGCTGGCGGAGTTTTCGAGCCTGAATCTGAAGGATATTGACGTCGCCAAGCGTCCGGGCGGTGGCGTCGAGTTCAGCGGCTCGTTTACCGACCGGCCGAAAACGCAGATCATCACCTATCCGCGCGGGGCGTCCGTCAAGATCACTGCGACGAATATGGAGATCGGCACGACACCGAAGGCGTTCGATTTTGGCGATGAGCCGGTGATGCTGCAGATTTCGCTGCCGGGATTCGAGGACGGGATCCTGGAGATTCCGGCTATCGGCAAGCGACAACCGACCTACAAGACATATCTCTTCCGGCGCGTCGATATTCAGGCGTACGAGCATGGACATCCGGACCGGACGGTCAATGCGCATATTAAGGAAGTGGTTTACGACGGCAAGTCTCACCCGTCACGCGAGATGACGCCGGCGTCAGTGCGCCTGCCCGGGATTGAGTGCCGACTTGTCTTAGGCGCCGACGGCTACATGGAAACCGATACGATCGTTACGCCGCTGGCGAAGGAATTTACCGTCGTGATGCGTAAGCGCGAGGGTTCGGCGCCGAAGCAGACCGAAAGCCCGCCGCCACAGTCCGCCTCCGGCAGTCAGGCGGAAGTGCGGATCTTTGTCGTCGATGACAAGGAACGACCCATTCCGAACGTCGTGGTGACGGCGGAGTACAAGGTTGGCAAAGACAAACAGCTGGACGATCTCGGGCGCACCGACAGCAACGGCCGTGTCACCGCCAATCTTAATTCGAATAAGTACAAGTTCCTGGCAACGCACGAAGAATACAAGAACAAGGACGAATCGCGCGAGGTCAAGGCGGGCCAGACCTATGTCGTCCAGATCAAGATGAAGAGGAGATAGCATGGCGCGGTTTGTGATTCTGAAAGGCGGCGCCAGTTACAAGATTTTTGAATTCGAGGGGAGCATCGCACGGGTCGGGACCGAGTCCTTCATGGATTTGCAGCTCGAAGCGTCCGGCTTCGAAGGCGACCTGTTCTTCCTGACCAAGACGGCCAAGGGTTACGAAATCGAAAGACGTGCCGACAATCTCAGCTTTGCGGTCAACGGCGCACCGGGGGCGGGTCGACAGCTCCTGAACAATGGCGACAAGGTGACCTTCCTTGACTACATCTTGATCGCGACCTACTCGCCGCCAGGGGAGGCGCCGAAAGTTGAGGCGCCGACGCCGCAGGAGAGACCGACTATGCCGCCGCGGCCGGAGATCAAAGCCGAGGCACCGCCGCCGCCACCGCCGCCAGAGCCCAAACCGGTCAAGCGCGAGCCGCAGGCGACCGTCATGATAAATGTTCCGCCGGAATTGTCGGCGCCACCGCCGCCGCCACCACCACCGCCGCCACCGCCACGACCCGCCGGAGGCGAGCGCCCGACGGTGATCATCGATTCGGAAGCGATGTCGCAACAAGCACAGCGGCAAGCGCCGCCGCGATCAGGGGAGCCATACGATCCGAGTCCGCGGCCGATCCAGCGGGAAGCCTCGTCGCACGTCGAACGACCGATGGGACCGGTGCCGACCAAGGAACGGATCACGCCGGTATATTCGCTGGTGGGATTATCGGGGCAGTACAAGGGGCAGGTGCGGGAGATCAATGTGCGCGAGTTTGTAGTCGGGCGCGACGCGGCGATCTGCGACCTGGTCATCGACCGCACGGAATCGGGTGAATTGGAAAAGTCGGTATCGCGCGAACACTTCGTAATTTCCTCAACCGAGGACGGGTTGTATATCACCGACAAGAAGAGCCGACTGCGGACGTACATTAACGGCAAAGTGCTGGAGCCAAACCAGCGCGAGTTCATCGCGCCGGAGGATCTCATCTCGATTCCGGCGCCGACCGGCGAGGTGAAGCTGCGGCTCTGTTTCCTGGGGCAGGAGAATTTTGCTGCCGATAAAGGCAAGAGCAAGTATACTCCGATGGTGATCGGGCTGGCGCTGATCATTATTGCGCTGGTCGTCACGATCATCTGGTTGCTTGGAGATAAGTAGAAAAATGAAGATCGCCTTCGCGGGCGCCACCGACGTCGGTCGGGTGCGCCACCACAACGAGGATAATTTCGCCATCGACGAGCCGCGGCGACTGATGATCGTGTGCGACGGGATGGGCGGACACGCCGCCGGCGAGGTGGCTTCCCAAATCGGGATCGAGTCGATCACGGGTCTTTTCGCCAAGCCGGGGCCGGGGCCATTTGGTCAGGAGTCGTTCCGGTATCCGGAGCCGATTACGGCCGAGGGCAAATTGCTCGTGGGGGCAATTGCTGTAGCCAATCATCGCATCATTCATCACAGTCGCGCCGTACCGGGGCAGACCGGTATGGGGACGACAGTCGTAGCGTGCCATTTTGCCGAAGGAATCGTCACCGTGTGCCACGTCGGCGACAGCCGCGCCTACCTGGTGCGCGACGGCATCGCGCGCCGGGTTACGATCGACCATTCCTGGGTCAGCGAAATGATGGAGAAGCACAATCTCTCCGAGGAGGAGGCTGAAGCGCAGGTCAACAAGAACGTGATTACGCGCGCCCTGGGCACCAAGCCGGCGATCCGGGTCGATATCTCGCAACTGCGCTTATGCAACAACGACATCTTCGTGATCTGTTCCGACGGTCTGACCGGCATGGTGTCCGACAGCGAGATCATGCGCGCGGTTGAAGCGAACGCGGCGAATCTGGGGACGCTGGTGCAGACTCTGATCGATCAGGCGAATGCGGCAGGCGGCGCGGACAATGTCACGGTCTGCGCGGCGCGGGTTCTCGAGACAAAGGAAGCTGCCGACTTCGACGAAGTTCGCCGCGTGACGGTGGACTGGAGCGAGGAACCGGAGATGTCGGCATTGGCAGCGGTCTGTGCCGAGTCCTTCAGCGAGGCCCCCAACCCTGCCGCCAATGCTTCCGCCGCGTTTGAAGAAACCCAGGGAATCAAGACCCCCGGCGCGAAAAAAAAAAGACTGATTAGCCCGCTGGCGATCATCATTTTCATCATTGTGTTGATCATTATCCTTGCCATCTGGTATTCCTGACCGCCGCCCACTACCCGCAGTAGAATTATCCTTGTCGGCGCAAATTTCCGGTGCGGCCGGGAGTATTTCTGCGTTATAAAGGAACATGGCAGGGTGAGGGGAACTGAGAAGGAAAGCGACCGAGCGTTTGAGCACGACGAAATCAACCGGCAAACATAAATCGATCAGCAAGTACTACCGCAAGTACCAGCGCTACTACATCTGGGGCTTCGTAGTCCTGTTCTTATCGGTATTCTTCCACGCGACGCTGCCGTGGCTGATGAAGGTGGGGATCGACTCGCTCGACCCGACCGTGGGGACGGCGGCGCACCCGGTTAAGGATGCCATCAGCCCCTGGGTCCATTCGCTGCTCGGCAATAATCTGGCCCTGTATGCGCTGGCGATGGTCATTGGCGCAGCCATCGGCGGATTCTTCCGGTTCTGGGCACGCCGGACGATCATCTGGGGTTCGCGCGACATCGAATACGAGCTGCGCAACGAAGTCTTCGGGCATCTGCTCCAACTGCCGGCGGCCTTTTATCAGCGGACGCCGTCGGGGGACGTGATCGCCCGGTTGACCAATGATCTGGAAGCCGTGCGGCTGATGATCGGGCCGGCGGTAATGTACTTGATGAACACGATCGTCACCGGCATCGTGGCCTTCACGGCAATGCTGATCATTTCCTGGAAGCTGACGCTCTACTCCTTGATTCCGCTGCCGCTGTTGTCGTTGGTGATGTGGCGGCTGGGGACGGCGACGCACAAGCGCTTTGTGAAGATTCAGGATCATTTCTCGGCGCTGTCGTCGTTCGTGCAGGAATCGCTGGCGGGCGTGCGCGTGATCAAGGCCTATCGGCGCGAACCGTATCAGAATGAAAAATTCCGCGAGGTCAGCGACAAGTATGTGAAGCTGAACCTGGCGCTGGCGCGGGTGCGGGCGATGTTCATGCCCGGAATCACTCTGCTGGTCGGCCTGCTGGTGCTGACGGTGTTCTGGGCGGGCGGGCATGAAGTGATCGACGGAACCATCTCGAAGGGGGAGTATGTCGCGTTCATGGTCTACCTGATGATGTTGATCTGGCCGATGCTGGCGATCGGCTGGGTGGTGTCGCTGTACCAGCGCGGGACGGCCTCGCTGACGCGTATCGATGGACTGCTGGCGGAACAGCCGGAGATCGATTCGCCCCCGGCGCCGGCGACGATCGCGAACAAACGGGGACGGGTACGGTTTAACGGACTCTCCTTCGCCTATCCGAACACGACGGCGCCGGTGCTACGGGAGATTGCCTTTGAAGTCACTCCCGGCGAGACGGTCGCGGTGGTGGGTTCGACGGGGGCCGGAAAGACAACGCTGGTGTCGCTGCTCATGCGCACCTACGCGGTGCCCGACAATACAATTTTCATCGACGACGTGGATATCAACCAACTGGCGCTCGACGATCTGCGCGGCATGATCGGTTTTGTGCGACAGGACTCCTACCTGTTCTCCGACACCATCGCTGCCAATATCGCCTTTGCGCACGCCACGGTCGATCTTGACGAAGTGCAGCAGGCGGCGACACTGGCCGCCTTCGACGGCGAGGTCGAGGGCTTCCCCGACCAGTATCAGACCATTCTGGGCGAGCGCGGGATCACGCTGTCGGGGGGACAGAAGCAGCGCGCCGCTATCGCGCGGGCCCTGCTGAAGAAGCCGACGATCCTGGTACTCGACGACGCGTTTTCTTCGGTGGACACGCAGACCGAAGAGTTGATCCTCGAGCGGCTGCATACCGCGGCGGGCAACATTACGACTTTCCTGATCAGCCATCGCCCGTCGACGATCCGGCGCGCCGATCGGATTGTCGTGCTCGACCAGGGGCGGATCGCCGAAACCGGCACCCACGAAGAGCTGATCGCGCGGCAGGGTCGCTACTTTGAGATCATCCGCCGCGAGCTGCTGGCGGACGAACTGGAGCTGCTGGGGTAGCATGCAGGACTTTCGCGAAGAGGACAAACTGGGCAAGGCCTACGACGCCCGGCTGATGCGGCGACTGCTGACGTATCTGCGGCCCTATCGCTGGTATGTTGTGCTGTCGCTGCTGCTGCTCATGCTCGCCTCGGCCCTGCAGTTGACGCGGCCGTATTTGGTCAAGCTGGCTTTCGACGAGCACATCGCGATCGGCGACGGCCCGGGTCTCAATCAGATCGCATTACTGTTCCTCGGCGTGCTGCTGCTGGAGTTCGCCATGGGCTACGGGCAGATCTACATCATGGAGTGGATCGGGCAGAAGGCGATGTTCGATCTGCGCGGGAAGCTGTTCGGTCATATCCAGTCGATGCATCTCGGCTTCTACGACAAGAACCCGACCGGACGGCTGCTGACCCGTGTCACCTCCGACGTCAACGCCCTCAACGAACTCTTCGCTTCCGGCGTGGTCGATATCGTCGGCAACCTGATCATGATCGGCGGCATCCTCATTGTCATGTTCTCGCTGTCAGTGAAGCTGTCACTCGTCACCTTCATTATCATTCCGCTGATTCTGGTCGCAACGATCATGTTCCGCGTCAAGGTGCGCGATTCCTACCGCGAAATTCGCATCCAACTGGCCAAGCTGAATGCCTTCACCCAGGAGCACCTGGCGGGCATGACCGAGGTGCAGAATTTCGTGCAGGAAGACAAGACGATGAAGCGCTATGCCAAGATCAACGGCGAGTTGATGGATCAGCACAAGCGCTCGGTTCTGCTCTACGCCGTGTTTTTCCCGGTCGTGGAAATCATCGGCGCGATCAGCACGGCGCTGATCGTCTGGTACGGCGGCGGGCAGGTGGTGCAGCAGGCAATCAGCTTCGGCACGCTGGTGGCGTTTTTCCAATACGTCGATATGTTTTACCGCCCGATTCGCGACTTGGCGGAGAAGTACAATATCCTGCAGGCGGCGATGGCCGCTTCGGAGCGCATCTTCAATATTCTCGACACGTCGCCGGCGATCACGGCGCCGACGGCGGCGCACCGGCTCGATGGCTACGACGGGACGATCAAGTTCGACCGGGTGAATTTCGCCTATAACGCCGACCACCCGGTGCTCAACGATGTCTCGTTCGAGATCGGTTCCGGGGAGAAGGTGGCACTCGTCGGCGCAACGGGCTCGGGCAAGACGACGACGGTCAGCTTGATGTGCCGCCTGTACGATGTCAACAGTGGCGCGATCATGCTGAACGGCGCGGAAATCCGGCAGCTCGATCCGCGCGAAGTCCGGGCGCAGGTCGGACTGGTGTTGCAGGATGTATTCCTCTTCTCCGGTTCAATCCAGGACAACATTACGCTCGGCAATGAGCAGATCAGCGACGAACAGGTGCGCGCCGCCGCGGAACGAGTCGGGCTGTTACCGTTCGTGAATCGGCTTGAACACGGATTCGCCCACAAAGTCGGTGAACGCGGGAGCTCGTTGTCGGTCGGACAGCGGCAGCTGATCAGTTTTGCGCGCGCGCTGGCGTACAATCCGCGCGTCCTGATTCTCGACGAAGCCACATCGTCGGTGGACAACGAAACGGAAAACATCATTCAGCAGGCCATTCATCGGCTCTTCGAAGGTCGGACCTCGGTCGTGGTGGCACACCGGTTATCGACGATTCGGGAGGCCGACAAGATATTGGTGTTCCATAAAGGGCGGATTGTCGAACAGGGGCGGCATGAGGAGTTGTTGAAGCAGCACGGCGTATATTGGCGGCTGTACCAGCTTCAATATCAAGATCAGGAGGCCACCAGAGGTGTATGAAAGTCAATCGGGCATTGTCGGCGGCGCTGTTGCAGGCCGCAACCGAGGCAGCGCACCAAGCCGGCCGGCTCTTGCTGGCCAACGTCCAGAAGAATCGTAAAGTCCAGCTGAAGGGGCGCATCGACCTGGTGACGGAGATGGATCTGCGCAGCGAGACTCTGATCGTCGCGCATCTGCGCCGGGCGTTTCCGGAATCATCGTTCCTGACCGAAGAGGGAAGTGTGCGCGAGGAGGCCGCTGAGGTGAAGTGGATTGTCGATCCGCTCGACGGCACGACCAATTACGCGCATACGTTTCCGGTGTGGTGCGTGTCGATCGCGGCCGAATGCAACGGCGAACTGGTGGCGGGCTGCATCTACGATCCCACGCGGGACGAAATGTTTACCGCGACCAAACACGATGTGGCGCGGCTGAACCGGGGGCCGATCGCGGTGAGCGACCGGCGGCGGCTCGATCAGGCGCTGCTGGCAACCGGGTTTCCCTACGACATCCGCACCAGCCGGATCAACAACCTGGTCAATTTCACGAACTTCGTCAAAACCGCGCGGGCCGTGCGGCGGGCCGGATCGGCTGCCCTCGACCTGTGCTACCTGGCCTGCGGACGCTTTGACGGCTATTGGGAGTTGAAGCTGCATCCCTGGGACATGGCGGCCGGAGTCCTGATCGTGCGGCAGGCGGGCGGACGCATCTCCGATTTTGACGGCAACGAGTTTTCGATCTACAAGGACCGGTTGCTGGGTTCGAACGGGCGCATTCACAAGGAGATGATGCGGGTGCTGGCGGCAGGGAAGTAGCCGGAAATGAAAACTGACCGGCGGAAAGAGAGCCGGTCAGTTGAGATCTTTGCTCGCCGCTACTTTTCGGCGATGCACTCTTCCAAGGCTTCGTCCAATTCCTTGAAGTTAATCGGCTTGGGCAGGAAGCGGTTGACCCCTGCCTCTTTGATTCGCGCGATCAGACTTTCGGTGGCATAGGCGCTGACCATGATCACCGGCAACCGCGGATAACGCTCGTGCAAGAGCTCGACCAACGTGATCCCGTCGCCGTCGGGCATCTTTAGATCGGTGATGACCAGATCGACGGGGTTGTCGTCGAGGAACTTGACCGAGTCGCCGACCGAAGTGAAAGCGTGAACTTCGTTGTCGCGTTCTTCGAGGCGCTGTTGCAGGCTCAGGAGGAACTCTTCGTTGTCATCGATCACGACGACGCGGCGGCGGTTGATGTTGGTAAGCAATTTAGCGATCTCCGATTCGATGTTGCCGATGCGAAAAGGTTTGGCGAGAAAACCGTCGGCGCCGTTTGAGTAGGCTTGCGCCTTGACGCCGTCGGTGCTGATGCCGGTGATCAGCATTACGGGCAAGTGACGATTGTGGCGTTTGATTTCCTGCAGCAGCTCGATGCCGGACATTTTCGGCATGTTAATGTCGGAAATGACGAGATCGAAGTGCTCGGCAGCCATCAGTTCGAGCGCCTCCTGCGCCGAGGCGGCGGCGCGCGAATCATAGCCGATCGTTTCGAGGGTATCGACCAGCAATTCGGTCAAATTGGGGTCGTCATCGACCACCAGTACGCGCGAGTGTGCCATAACGACAATGTTCCAGGCGATGGGGTTGTCTGCCAACTTAGGTTCGACTGATATTCCTGTCACCCCCATAGTCCTCTTATCGGCAGCGCCGCGGGTTTCTCCTTGCCTAATCTTGGCGCGGTTGTAGATTCCGAGCCATGAGCCAGGTGGAG
>JADYYF010000038.1 GCA_020853795.1 Candidatus Zixiibacteriota bacterium | reverse complement strand
CTGGCCGTTGCTGCTGCCGATTCGGTTACGGGACTGGCTGTGATCGACATTTCGGATCCTGACGCGGCTGCACTGCTCGGGCATTGTCGCGTACCGGGAGTGCCTTTGTCGGTCGGTGTGATCGGCAATTATGCTCTGGTCGGAACGATGTCGGCCGGACTGCAAGTTGTTGACATCTCCGATCCACAGCAGCCGATCGTCGTCCAGTCACTTGCGACGGCGCACGGAATCTGGGATATCTGCGTCGATGACACACTGGCCTACCTTGCGGCAACTTCATTGGTAGTGGTCAACTGCGTCAATCCGCTCGCGCCGCAAGTTGTCGCCGAGCATACACCGCCGACCGGTTCAGTCCGCCACTGCGCAATCTCCGGGTCGCATGCGTTTTTGGCACTCGGATACAGCGGGATGGAGATTATTGATATCACCAATCCAGCGGCACCCGTCCATATTACCACCGACATCGCTACTGCCAAAACGGAGGCGGTCGCACTTCGCGGCAACTACGCCTATCTGGCCGCGGGGGACTTCGGCATGGTGATCGTTAATGTTGCCAATCCCGGTTCTCCGTTCAACGTCGGCGCCTGCGAAACCGGATCGCAGGCACTTGATGTTGCTGTATACGGCAATTATGTCTACTTGGCCAACGACTCCGAAGGACTGCGTATCATCAACGTCGCCAACCCCAGCATGCCATTCAACGTGGGCGCCTACAACGTCATTTCGGGAACCGAGGCGGTTGTCATTGATCTCGAGCATCTCTACGTCGGCGACAGTCGCGGCTTCTTGATCTTCAGTCTGACTAACCCGCAACAACCGCCACTTGTAGCGCAAATCAGTAATTATCAGCGGGCTACCCAGGCCACTTCGCTCTCCCTTAGCCCTGACGGTTACTCTGCATTGATCACCAGCTATTCCGGTGAAGTGGATTGCATCAGCCTTTATGACTTGAACGACCCTGACGAACAATGGCATGTCAACACGCCCGGCCAGGCCTGGGAGGCGGTCATGAGCGAAGATCAGTCAATGGTCTACATCGCAGACGGAACTGCCGGGCTCTATGTCAGACAGGTCTACTCTTCTTTTGAGCTGCAGGTTCCGGTGGGAAACTGCGACGGCATCTGCCGTCGCGACTCCATGCTGTATCTGGGTGCGGGATCGGGAGTGGTAATCGTCAACATCGCCGATCAGTTCAACCCGGTTGTCGTCAACTCACTGGCACTGCCGGGAATCCCGAGCGGCATCTACGTCCGCGACTCACTCGTTTATGCCGCCGTCTGGAACACCGGACTTCAGATCATGAATGTTGGCAATCCCTCGGCCCCGGAACTCCTGGGCACCTGCTTGCTGCCGGGAACGATTAACGATGTGGTCGTTCGGGGAAATCTGGCATATCTGGCCTGCGGGAATGCCGGTCTCTGCATCGTTGACATCGCTAACCTCTCAACTCCTTACCTGGTCGCGCAGTACATCACCCCCGGCTGGGCGGCAAGCCTCGACATCAGCTGGCCCTGGGTGGTTGTTGCCGACTGGGAGCATGGCGCCATCGCGATTCAGGTTCAGGTCCCGACGCAGCCGCGATTCGGCGGGCAATTCGACAATCTGCACACATTGGGCGCGGCGTTTCATGACGGCGGGCTATTGTTGCTTGATCAGGATGAGCTGCTCTTTGCACAAACCGCAACCTGCGGCGATGTCAACGTCGATCGATTGATCACGATCTCAGACGTTGTTGCGCTCATAAATCACTTGTTTGCAGGCTGGGCGCTGCCGGCCGGTGCGCGCCCGGATGTCAATGCGGACGGTACAGCAACCGTTACTGATGCGGTGTATCTGGTTAATTACATCTTTGCCGGCGGGGCTGCCCCATGCGCGGCGGTGCCGTAGCCGTGACTTGATGGGCAAAAAAACAGAACGGGCTGCCGGATCCTGCAGCCCGTATCTGAGCTCGATGTCATTCACAGTTGTCATTCTTTTCAACCGCGAATCAACGCAGGCGTTCCCGGTCGAACGAATTTGTTGCCGACATTTTCGCCACTGACAACAATCAATTTGGATCATTTCGATCGTAGATTAAAAGTGTAGTCCACCTCGGCTCGATCAAGATTGCCCTCACGAATGCCGTTGTTTCGGAGCGACTTGGCGTTATATTGTAATGCTAACTTGATTCTGGCCCAATCTGCCGATACAGAGGCAATGACCAGTCGCATCCGTCTGCACCTTTTTTACGCCAGGTACCACGATGTTTAGATTCTTCATGACTTGCCTGATCACTGTCGGCTTCAGCGTCCCGCTGTTTGCTGCCAATTCCGCTGCGAGTTTCGAGCACGCCCGGTCGGCCGTCGCCGTCATGCCGACCATCACCTCGCCGCAACAGATCAACGCTGTTCCGCATCCGATTGCATCCAACAAGCCGAAACGCAAGATTCACAAGAACCCGATCCCCAAGCCGGAGTGGACGCGCGGTGTTGAGATTTATGACCCGACGAATCCGCGCCATTATCTCGACCGCAGTGGCACTGCGGCCCAGCGCGATGTCGCCGGCTATGCTCCCTGCAAGAGTTTTGCCGGCATCGGCGCTACCGGCTGGGATCCGCCCGACCCGTGTCTGGCCGCGGGACCGAATCACGTTATCGAGGTCGTTAACTCTTCGATCGCGATCTTCGACAAGAACACCGGCGTCAAGCTCCTGCAGTCTACTGCCGGATTCTGGTTCGGCTCGACCGTGCCGGCACCGCCGTCGGGGTTCATCTACGATCCCAAGGTTGTCTTCGACCCCGTAGCGCAGCGTTTTGTCATTCTCTATCTTTGCACCGACGATGTCTCGAAGGCGTCATTCCTGGTGTCGGTGTCTCAAACTGCCGATGCGATGGGCAGCTGGTACAGCTACAACTTCGATGCTACTCTCAACGGCGCAACTCCGGCCAATACTTGGGCCGATTATCCCGGCCTCGGCTTCGACTACGACGAGGCCGTCTATCTGACGTCGAACATGTGGACCTTCTCCGGCGACTACCTCTATACCAAAGTGCGAATTCTGCCCAAGGCGCAGCTCTATTCCGGCGGGCCGGTGAGTTACTCCGACTTGTGGGATTTGCGCTATCATGATCTTTCGACCGCTTTCACCGTCAAACCGGCGGTCACACTCAGCGACGCCGATGGTGAGTTCCTCTTGAGCAATATTTGGTATGGCGGCAGCTACACGACGGTCTGGAAGGTCGTCGATCCACTTACATCGCCAAGTCTGAACCTCTTGCCGCGCGTGAACGTGCCCGCGTATCCACCGCCACCGAATGCCCAGCAGAAGGGCGGCAACGACATCGGCTTGCTGGGGTCGATGACCCAGGATGTCGTTTATCGCAACGGTACGGTGTACACCGCTTTCGATCAGTCCTTCAACTGGGGCGGCGGTGCGGTCGCAGCGGCGCGCGTTTTCGGCGTCGATACTGCCACGGCGGCCGCTACCACCGACATCACGTATGGCTCCGATCTGAAGCATTACTTTTTCCCGCATCTCTATGTCGATCCCGACAAGCGAATCTTCCTGGGCTATAATCGCTCGTCCGCGGAGGAATACATCGGCGTGTGGTGCGCTGAAGATCTTGTGCCCGGCACCATCGGACGGCTGATCAAGGCCGGCGACGGTCCACGTGGCGGCGGGACGCCGGTTCGCTGGGGCGACTATTCCGCCGTGGCCGGCGATCCAGTCGATCCGAATCGGGTGTGGGTTGTGAATGAGTACAATGCTGTTTCGTCCAGCGAGTGGCGCACCTGGATCGGACAAGTTCCGGCGCGCGTGCTGGCGCCGGTGCAGGCGGCGCCAACCGACGCCAGCCGCCAGCGTGTTCCCATAGCGCTCTCCTGGGATTTGCTCGATCCAGCCACGACGTACGTCGTTCAGGTTGATAAAGACACCAGTTTCGCGACACCGGACATTGATGTAACCGTGTCCAGCAACAGCTACAGTGCCGCCGGTCTCTCCGGGGAAACCGTGTATCACTGGCGCGTGCGCGGCGTCTCGGCCTGTCCCGACAATCCGTGGTCGAATGTCTGGTCGTTCACCGCCTGCACGTTCATCCCGGGCGACGCCGACGGCAACAGCATCACGAATATCAGCGATGCGGTCTCTGTGGTGGCCTACATCTTTGGCGGCGGCGCAGCTCCAACGCCGCTGATCTCCGGCGACGCCAATTGCGACACGCAGGTCACGATCGCTGATGCCGTCTACCTGATCAACTACGTTTTCGCCGGCGGCCCGGCCCCCTGTGATCCGTGTTGATAGGAAGTGCCCCGATCTTGTTCTGAATCCCTATGCACTGGTACGTTGCGCGGCACACGCGGCGTACCGGTACAGGCATTGAAGTGTCGATCCGTGCACATCGCCGCATTGTGTCCAGGCGCTACCGCGACAGCCGCCGTGGCAGTTGCTGAAGTTGTCGCAGTCGCGACACGGCCCTGTGATTTCCTCGCTCGAGAATCGTGCTACCGCCGCCATCCGCGGATTCTGCCAGATCTGCTCGAACGACTCGTCGCGCAAATTCCCAATCCGGAACACCGGATCAAGGAGCGCGGTGCAGGGAAACACATCGCCGTTACCCTTGACGTAACAGGTTTCGACACCGGCGATACATTTGTGAAAACCATATTCCGGTGGAACCGGCCCAAAGCTGACGTCAAACGACATCACCAGGGTACTATCGTCCTGCGCTCGCTGAATGAATGCAAATAGGTCGCGTCCGTCATCGGTGAATTCCAATCGACGCCGAACTCCCTTCCCCTTACCGCGTCCCACCGGTGCGAAGCCACAAAAGCGAATGGCGTCGACACCCTCGCGCTTGGCCAGGGCGATCATGTTGTCCGCGTCATCGAGCGTTTCGCGACCGATCAACGTTGCCAGATGCACCCGCAGATTCTGGCGTTTGCAGATACGGATCGCGTTGATAATGCGGTCAAATTCCTCGTCACTGGTTGCGCGCATGCGTCGGTTGCGCTCCGCTGTTGATCCGTCGAGGCTGACCTGGACTGCCCGGATTCCCGCTTCCGCCAGTCTTGCGGCGCGTGCCTCATCCAGCAAGACGCCGTTGGTCGTGATGTTGGCTTTGATTCCAAGCGCACCGGCATGCTCGGTCAGCTCTTCGAGATCCTCGCGCAGAAGCGGCTCGCCGCCCGTCCAGCCGATCATCACCGCACCGGTTTGTGCCATCGAATCGATGACGCGCTTGCACTCCGCGGTGGACAGCTCCGGCCTCGGCTTGCGCGCTGCCGCGCTATAACAGTGTGGACACTTAAGATTACAGTAGCTGGTGATTTCCCAGCCGATGATCTGCGGTCGACGTTGTTGCGGCTCAGTCATAGATTGCCCTCACGCCTGCTGCGCCGCCGCCTGTTGGCCCGCCTGATACGTGAGCGCCAGCAGCCGTTCCAAATTGTATTTCCACGGCGAGCAGACGCCCGTTGCTGTCCGTTTCTCTTCGATCCCCGAGATCGGACAACCTCCCATGCAGATCGGTAGCACGTCGCATTCGCGGCAGCCGGGGAATTGGAACGGATCCCAATTGCGGTAGGCGTCGAGGTTCCGCTGCTGCTGTTCCGATGGCTGCGCGGAGAACAAATCTCCGATCGACCGGCCGGCGTCGTTGGCGATATCTTCCCAACATTTGAACAGGTGGCCGGTGGGTGAGACGACATAGTAGCCTTCAGCCACAGCGCCGCAGGCGGCACCGCCCAGAATACGCGGATAGTCGGAGCAATTGATTCTCTTTTGGTTCAGAACACTCTGGATCTGAACCAAGGTATCAGCAAATTCGGCATTGTCATAGCATCGGTCGCGGATGTCGGCACAGGCGTGTCCCGAGGCTTTGATCTGCCCGAAGGTGATCCGGACTTTCGGCAACACGCCGCGCCGGTCGAGGATTTCGACCACCTCGTACACGGATGCGACATTGTCGCGGTCGACATTGATGCGTACATTGATCTGCAAGACTTCCGCGGCGCTTGTGATATTGTCCATCACCCGGTCGAACGTGCCGCGCCCGTTGCGCAGCTTGCGGCGACTGTCGTGTACAGCGCGCGGTCCGTCCACGGTGATCTGGGCGCGCTCGATATGCAGCGCCGCCAATCGTCGGGCCAGAGTCGCATCGAGCAGATAGCCGTTGGTTATGATTTGACTGGGGACAAACCCGGCCCGTTGCTGCGCCGCCAGCTCCAAAAACTGATTCTGCAGCCGCTCGACCAGCGTCATGCAGAGCGTCGGTTCGCCGCCGAACCAGCAGATGCGCAGCGCCTCCGCCTTCCGCAAGTGATGCGCGGTAAAACCTACCAGCGCCTCCTGTGTCGCCGGCGACATCATAACCTGTGAACGCGCTTCGAAGCAGTAATCGCAGGCGAAGTTGCAGGCCAGCGTTGGCGCGATTGTCAGCGTCAGGACCGGCGCATCCAGTCGCGCCGTCCGCCCGATCACCTTCAGCGCCGCCCGCTGGTCAACCTGGTCCGGGATCAGGAACATCCCCTGCTGCAGGCATTGCAGAAATTCTGCGTCTTGCTGCGTCTCGGCCTGATCCGGATGCTCCAGTAGAAATCGGACGCGCGGATAATGCTCCAGCTCGATCTCGGCGACTGCGCCGGAATAGCTGTTGTAGGCCAGGACGACGGTACCCCCGTTTACGGCGAAGAAATGATTGTACGGTGAAGACTTCATGTGTTGACCGCCCCGAGGTTTATGATTTCCGACGCCGCTTGGCACGGATCGGCTGTGCGCCGACAGTCACGTCGACGCACAGCTCCTGTTGCTACCGGACGGCTAATAATGGCCGCAGATGATTCTCAACGGGCCCTTAACGCCGCAGATGATCAGATAGGGCTTCAGGATTGGTTCAATCCCGGGCATAGTGATGATTTTCATCAGCACTCTCCTTCCTCTGGGTAAAAGACCGGCAACAATGTCACACAACTGCCGAAGCGATCGCGCGCCACGAAATCGCATCCGTTCGCTGCGTTCACCACCGACAGGCGATTTTGGTCAATCATCAAATCCCGTCGCGTGCAAACATCGTGGAATGCATGACGCCTGATTGCGATGGAAGATGGCTGACGATAGCATTTATCGAGCAAGTTGTCAATAATGAAATGCCTCATGCTTTGCTGCGGCGTATCAGACCCGTCCTGTCCGCCGTCAGCTGAGATAGACAGTCCGGACGGGAAGAAAACTTATTCTTGATTATTCGGTTCAAAAATATATATTTTTGTCCGGTATAGCATACCCCAAATCGTCATATACTCGTCCTTTAGACGTCCTACTCTGCGAGGTCCGCCATGTCCTACTGTCGTACTGTTGCGTTCATGATCTTCGGCTTGATTCACATCATGGCGCTTTCAGCATCCGCCGTGCCGGCTCTCATCAACTACCAAGGATCTCTGTCTGACTCGCTCGGTGTACCGCTTGACACAACGATTGCCATGACTTTCGTGCTGTACGCCGATTCCGCGGGAAGTACACCGCTTTGGAGTGAGAGCCATCCTGCCGTTAGCATCCACGGAGGAGTCTTTGCCGTAATGCTGGGTTCCATCACCCCGTTTTCGCAGACAGTGTTTGACGGCAGTGTGCGCTGGTTCCGGATGCAAATTGACGGAGATCCGCTCACGCAACCGCCGCTCAAGATTGTGAGCGTAGCTTACGCGTTCCGATCGCAGTTTGCCGATACAGCGAGTTTCGCGATCGCAAGTGCGGGCAGTGGCGCCGGAGGCGGCTGGACTGACGACGGTACAGTGGTACGGTTGACCAATCCGGCTGACCAAGTCGGTGTGGGTTTGAACAATCCCAATCGAAGTCTTTACATCCTGAAGCAGGAAGAAGGTCTGGCGTTGCCGGTGAAGCTCGACAACCCGAATTCGAACATTGGCACCGGCATCGGGATCTTGTTTTCGACCGGCGGTAACGGCGCCGGTCAACTTGATACGTCGCGGGGCAAGGGCGCTCTGGTCTACGAACAGCGCGGTGACTATTGGAATCGCGGCAAATTCCATTTTCTGCAGAGCCGGTATCCAACAACCGGATTGCCAACGTTGAGCGATGCTGTCCTGACGATCGAGTTCGGCGGGAATGTCGGGATCGGCACTACCACGCCCGCACGACGACTCGACGTTCAGGGTGGCATGCGTCTAAGAGGACAAGAGGGAAACGTCGCGGACATGGGTAACGGACTCGATCTGGCGTACGATGCTTTCAATCAGCTTGGACTGATTCGGACCATCGTCGGAGCCTCTTACGGAAATCTCTATCTAGGTCAGGGGAAGGTCGGGGTCAACACGATGATTCCTGAAGAACAGCTCGATGTTGTGGGCACCGTCAAGACGACCGGTTTGAAACTGACAAGCGCACCCACACGTGGTTATGTGCTGACCGCCGACTCGGTCGGGACTGCGACCTGGCAGCCGGCCAGCGTTTCGCTACCCTATAGCGGGACGTTAGGGACAACCGCAGTGGGGTTCTCGGTCACGACCACCGCTGCCAGCGGTACTGCGATCCGCGGCTGGAATACGAGCAAGGATAACCGTGGCATACTCGGCGGCGATACCGCCGGCGTCTATGGCACCAATGGCGGCTACGGTATCGCTGTCCTGGGCGAAGCATACGGCGGCAAGGGGATTTATGGAAAGCACCAAAGCGGCAACTATGGCTGGCTCGGCGGCGACAGCTACGGAGCGTACGGCGCCTATGCCGGCGCGGCTAACTTCGGCGGCTTGGGCGGCAGCAATTACGGAGTCTATGGCCAAAGCGGCAGCGGCTTCGCCGGCTACTTCAGCGGCCGCGGCTACTTCAGCAACAACGTCGGCATCGGTACCACCAACCCAAGCTACAGGCTTCATGTCTACCACAGTGGCGGTGGCTTCATCATAAGCGAAGCCGGTAGTAATGAGTTGAACGGCTACGTGGTTCGCGAGGCAGGAGTCTCGCGCTGGATCCTCTTCTTCCGGGGGTGGCAGAGTGACAATCTGATCGTTCGCGACGAACCCGCCCTGCGCGATGTCATGACATTTCAATCTGGGACAGGCCGAGTCGGTATCGGTACTTCTACGCCGGAGGAGCAGTTGGACGTAGCTGGGAATGTGCGCTGTACGATCATGAAAATTACCGGCGCGGATGTCGCCGAGCCGTTCGAGGTCGCGTCCGATAGCGGACTCAAGCCCGGTATGGTGGTGAGCATCGATCCGGCCGGTAACGGCAAGCTACAGGTGACCTCTGAACCATACGATCACCGCGTTGCGGGTGTAATCAGCGGCGCCGGCGGGATCGAACCGGGCATTGTCTTGGGGCAGGCCTTTCAGCCGACCGCGGGCGGTCAACCGGTCGCCTTGAGTGGGAGAGTCTACTGCTGGACAGACGCTTCGTCAGGGGCAATTGAACCGGGCGATCTCTTGACCAGTTCAAGCACTCCGGGTCACGCGATGAAAGCAGCCGACCATAGCCGAGCCCAAGGTGCGATCATCGGCAAGGCGATGAGCAGGCTTGCGGAAGGTCGCGGCCTCGTGTTGGTACTGGTCGGGCTTCAATAGGGGGTATCATGCAAGGGATCAAGGGATTTCGCAGACTTCTGCCTCTCCTTGTCTGTTTGTTGCTGATGCAGGCCCGCAGTAATGCCGCAGTTCAGGTCAACCGCCTGCTTGATGCCTCGGGCCGACCGTTCAGCGGTTCGGTAAGCATCAAAGCAGCCGTAGTTGGAGGAGGCATAGCAATTTGGTCCAACGACGGCTCGGTGACAGGACTCGATGAACCGCTCACGGCCTTCCAAGGCGTGGCTGTCAATGGTGAGATCACCGTGATTCTGGGCGCGCCACCGCAGAGGCAGTTCTTTCCCGAAGCGCTGTCGGTCGTGCCGAGCCCATATTTGCGCGTCTGGGTTGACATAGGTGAGGGATATCGCTTGATTTCAGAGAGGCCTGTCACGGTACAGCAGGTAACACCCTGCGATGATTCCCGTCCGCAGACCGCCACGACTGACCACCTGAAATCGCCGAAGGAGAATACTAACGGTCTGACGCGCAGCCGGGAGGTGGTTGACCAGAAAATCGAGCGAAAGAAGTCGACGGCCAAGGTGAAGCGGGATGATTATGCCCGTGACCCTGGCCCCCGATTTCGCGAGGAGTTCCGCCAACGGGCCGATGCCAACGGTTTGATTCCGATGAACGGCCTGCTCGATGCCAAGGTGCAGATCGATGAAATGGTTACCCGTAAAGGAGCACGCGATGCCGGAATTTGGCAATGGGAGTGGCTTGGACCCGGTGATGTCGGCGGACGTATTCGCGCCATTTTGGTAGACCCGGACAATCCCAACACCATGTGGATCGGAAGCGTATCGGGCGGCATCTGGAAGACAACAAACGGCGGGGAGAGCTGGGCCCCCATCAACGACTTCTTGCCGAGTCTGGCGATCACCTCGATCGTCATGGATGCCGTGAATCACGACGTCATGTACGCGAGTACCGGGGAAGGCTTCATCAACATCGATGCGCTCTTCGGCGCCGGGATTTTCAAGAGCACCGATCGTGGCAACACCTGGGTGCAGCTGGCAAGTACCAATAACCTCGACTTTCGCTGGGTGAATCGTCTCGCCACCCACCCAACTCGCGCGGACACGATTTTCGCCGTTACCAACGGGACGCCAAGCCGAGTCTGGCGCTCCGGGGATGGCGGGGCTACCTGGCAACCGCGCTGGACACTGAATTCCGCCGGGACCGACATCGATATCCACCCGACGAACCCGAATCGCATCCTGGTCGGCTGTGCCGACCATCTGTACTATTCAGACAACGGTTCCGTTTCGTTCACGCTGCAGACCACCGGTGCCGCCGGCAAGCTGCCGACCGGCAGTGGTCGCTGCGAGGCGGTATTTTGTCCGACAGCCGCTGATCGTTACTATGTGGCGATGGAGCGCAACGGAGGCGAGTTGTGGCGCAGCAATGACGCCGGTCAGACTTGGACGCTCCAGAATACCGGCAGCAACTTCTTCATCGGCGCCTCCAATCAAGGTTGGTACGACAATGCGCTCTGGGTGAATCCGGTCAACGCGGATTTCCTTGTGGTTGGCGGAATTGACTTGTGGCGCAGCACGAATGGCGGAGTCAACTTCGAGAAGATCAGTCAGTGGGTTGCTTATCACGTTGGCCTGTCGGCGCACGCGGATCATCATATCATCGTCCATCACCCGGGCTTCAACGGCTCAACCAATAAGCGGGTCTATGTCGGGAATGATGGCGGCATTCAGACAGCGACGGATATCTACACGGTGAGTGAATTGCTCGGCTGGACCAATCTTGCGAACAATCTTGGGATTACGCAGTTCTACGGCGGTGCCGCCGAGCCGACACCGGAAGGGGGAATTATCATCGGCGGTACGCAGGACAACTCGGTGCTGCAGTATCAGCTGGAAAACGGCTGGATGCAGTGGACCACCGGGGATTGTGGCTTTTGCATCATTGACGCTTCCACCTGGCCGTTTGCAACGCTGATCAGCGAGCATCCCAATCTTGCAGTGATCAAGGGCCAGGTCGGAGGAATCATCTGGACAGATGCCGTCAACGGCCTGACCGATAACAGCGCGGGGAATTCCCTCTGGATGGCGCCGCTGGTGGCAGCCCCGGACGATAAGTCGGTAGTTTTTGCCGGCGGACGAAGCATCTGGAAATCGGAGAACCACGCCGATCTCTGGACGTCAGTGCGCCCACCGCAGACCGGGAATCCGCTCTGCAGTGCAATTGACGTCGTCGGCGACGGCTCCGGCATTGTCTGGGTGGGTTACGACAATGGGGATGTGGCCAAGTCTACTGACGGCGGCAACACCTGGACCGAGATGGATGACAGCCTGCCCGGCTTGCCGAATCGCTGGGTCACCGATATCGCCATTCACCCGATCTTTCATGATCAGGTAGCCGTTACCTTCTCGGGCTTTAACAGCAACAACGTTTGGATTACAACTACCGGCGGTGAGGAGTGGATCCGGCGCACGGGAACAGCCCCCGATACACTGCCGGAATTGCAGGTCAATACCGTGCGGTGGCATCCCACCAACCGATTACTGCTATATATCGGAACGGATCTCGGTGTCTTTGCCAGCGATGACGAGGGCAAGACGTGGAGCACGGCAACAGCGTATCCTCTGGACAACGAGGGCCCGGTTCACACGCGTATCGATGAATTGTTTTGGGAAAGCGAAACCTTCCTCTATGCGGCGACGCACGGGCGAGGAATGTATCGCTGTCAGCCGCATGCGATCCTCTATGTCGATCCCGCCGGGCCGATCAACGGCAACGGAAGCGCAGCGGCTCCGTTCCGGACGATCACCGAGGCGATCAACGCTGCCGGTCATGGCACGTGGATTTCGATTAAGGGCGGGACGTACAACGAAGCGCCCGTAGTCTTCAGCAAGAAAGGGACGATTATTGTCACGACCGGGCCCGTGATCATTGAATAAGAACGGCAGGCGGCCGAACGTGTCCTGGAGCCAGATCAAGACGGCGGTGTTGGTGGCGAGGGGGTCTCGCTGATCCTGAGTAGTGGAAATGCCATCCTCGATGGCGATGCCGACTGGGATGCGGGCAGTCTACTGCCCAGCCAATCCGGATGGGAGCCTTGCTGCCGCCAGAGCCGGGCAAGAAGGCTGGCTGATCTCAGGCGTGGATTTATTCGAACGCTGAAGACAAGTACTCAATCTGCGGCTACTAAGTTCAAGACCGATGCATTCGAGGGTGATGGTAGGCACCAATCAAACGAGCACTTGATCAACATAATCTTCTGGTGCCTACGTATCATGACAATCCGAGAATCGGGACAACTTCGGGCAGTGCGAACGGCGCAGGTCTTCGCCGATGTGTTCTTTGCAGTTTTTGCCAAGGCTGCCAACAAGGTTCCTGACCATTCGAGAAGTCCCACCGCGTAATGCTGAACATTCTCACAAGCACGTATCAGACGTTGATCGTCGGGAGAACCAACTCAACTGGCGGGGAGAATTCGGGAATCCGGTTGCGGCTTACGACGCTGCGATGTAAGTAGATAAATATGCGGAGAGGCAGGGATTCGAACCCTGGATACCCTCGCGGGTATAACGGTTTTCGAGACCGCCGCTTTCGACCACTCAGCCACCTCTCCGGTAATCATGGTCTAATCAAAATGTCAAGTGCGCCGTCGACCGGCCCATCAACTCGATAACTGGCGCCAGGCGGATTCAACTTCGTCGCCTTTCGGCCGGATAATCAAATACCCGACCGGCGGGATGATCAGCATTGCCATCGCCCAAGCGAAGTTCCCGCCCACCAAGTGGGCCGCCAGTGCGTACATCGCCCCCGCCGCCATGCAAGCGTATCCGATCAGATAGGCGCGCTGAACAATCGTTTTCGGCGTCGCAGGTCCTGCGCCCTGATAGCGCGGCTTCAACTTGCCCGCCAGCGTCAGCCGCTTCATCATGATGCCGACCGGGATTTCGATCAAGGCGATTGCCAGCAACAGGTACTGAAACAACTCGGCCTCGGGATTCGTTGGTTTCCCGGCCCGCTGGGGTTCCAGCACCAGCCAAATCACCGCGGCGACGATCACCGGAACACCGAAACAGAGCGCCCATCCAATCACATTGATGCGCGCTTCGAGCGCTGAGACCTCGGATGGATTCATCTCAATATCCCGTTGTCCGCTCACTCGTCGTCTTTGGATCGGCGCGGCACCCCGAGGATTTCCGCCACCAGCCGCTCTACTTCCTGATCGCGCGGACGCAGCAGGAGCAAACCGGCCGGACAAAATACGGAAATGAGCACGTAGGTGTCAAGGTCGCCGCCGAGAAAATAGAAGATTAATCCGTACAGCGCCGGCGCCGCCGCAACGACAAATACCGGCACGTAGGCATCTGCCAGGTTTTCGCCGAACTCCGCCGGCTGTGCCACCCAGCGCGCTTTTAGCTGCTTCGGATTCAACAAGCGTCGCTTCAGCAAGTAAGCCGCCGCCAGGTCAACCGCGGACACGCCAAGAAACGCAATGCCGAGAACTTCAAGATTGTTTGGTGCGGCGATCGGATCGGCCAGGAAGCCAAAATATTTTCTCAGCAAGAGCGCCGCCAATAACATTAACACCGGAATTCCGACGCAGATATGCACGCCGCGGCGCGCCACCATCCCCTGAATATCCCGGATTTCAGCTGGGTTCAACGCCATTCTTCCGTTTGAGGCGGATTCTCTCAAAGAACTCGCTGATCAAGGCTGCGCACTCGAAATCGCGCACGCCGCCCACAATTTCCACTTGATGATTCAGTCGTGGATCCTGCCCCAGATTGAACACCGATCCGCACGCCCCGGCTTTGGGATCTCTGGCGCCAAACACCAGGCGTTTGACCCGGGCCAGTACGATTGCGCCCGAGCACATCGCGCATGGTTCAATCGTGACGTACAACGTGGCGTTCTCCAGATAGCGCGATTGCAGCTTGTTGCAGGCAGCGGTAATTGCAATCATCTCAGCATGCGCCGTCGGATCTTGCAGGATCTTGTTCTGATTATACCCGCGACCGATCACGCGCCCGTCATGCACGACCACGGCGCCGATCGG
>JADYYF010000037.1 GCA_020853795.1 Candidatus Zixiibacteriota bacterium | reverse complement strand
CGGGGAGCTTTTTTTTACCCACAGAATTCGCAGGCGCGGGTCAAGGTGGGCGACGGCGGCGACGCTGCGTGCTGGAGATCCACTGCAGGTGCGGATGTCTATCGCGGCGGGGCAAAGCGGTCGGAGTCGGTGTAGGTGACGCCGGCATCAAGGAACTCGAGCTTGGCGCCGTACTCGACCTGCTTGAGTGAGAGATGCTCGAAGCGCGTGCCTTCCACGGACAGATACTTTTCAATCTTCGATTGCGCGATCGTCAGATTCTTCACGGTGGCCTGCGCGATATTGATCCCGATAATTGTCGAGTTGCTGATTTCGCCCGCCTCCAGGAACTCCGATTCGACGCCGTAGAAGTACTCGACCTTCGAGTTGGTGATGTGCAGCCGCTGCAGTTTGGTCTGATAGAATTTCGGCTCCGAGACACCTTTGCAGTCGGTGATGGCGAGCAGCCGGCAGGTGGAATTGAGCAGCGCCAGCCCGCCGAAGTCGCTGCACTCGCTCAGCTGCAGCTCGCCCAGTTCCGCTTTGCCGCACGTCACGCGCTGGCTGGAGCAGGACCGAAACCGTAACTGCTCGCTGCGCGTTTCGTTGAAGCTGCAGAAGTCGACGGCACAGCGATTGAAGGTCAACGCGAGCACGTCGGTGTTGGCGAAGATGACGCGTTCCAATTTGCCGTCGTCAAATTCGGTCGCGTCGAAATGCGCGTAATAAAGCGAAGTCTTCTCCCACTTAGGCTTCTGGAACCGGCAACTGATGAACGCGGCGTGTCCGAATTTGCCGGCATGATCCTTCAAATCGGTGAAGGTGCAATCCTGAAACCGCGCGCTGTCGAACTCGGCCTCATCGGCGATGATCTGCTTGAACTGGCAGCCCGCAAACGTGCTGGTCTTGAAAGCAGCCCCGGTGAACTTACAGTTGGTGAAAGTCACATTGCTGAAGCTGGCGCGGGCGAAGTCGGTGAAATTGAAGTCGACGCCGTCAAAGCTTGTGTTGGCGATTTTGGCGTCGTGCGCAACCACCCGGATCATCTCGACGTCCACCAGCGCCGATTTGTTCAGCTCGATGCGGGAGAGACTGAGGTCGAAAAGCCGCTTGCCTTTGAGCTGCCAGCCCGACTGCGCGACGGACGCGTTGAACTCGTCGATATTGGCTAATTGGGCTTTCTCCCGTTCATTCAGTTCCGATTTCATACAACCGGCTCCTCCATAGAGTGAAATCACCAGCAGCGCAATGCCCAGAATCACTGGCCGCCATCGCGCCCTTCCCGGAGTTGACGACCAGAGGTTACGGCGCCGCACCGGTGTCGGGGTGCTCGTCATAGTACTTGTTCCTCCAGTCGAAGTCGGGTTCTTCCGCATATTCTCGGTCGCGCTTGAGATGATACTTCTTGAGAGTGTAGCCGAAGAGCGGGCCGACGATCGGGACCGGCACATCGGGAATCTTCTCCGGCACGATCTGAAATTCGAAGTTCCACCGCTCTTCGAAACTGTAATGCGAAACGAGCGGGCTCTTCGGCCAGAACTTGATCGACATGAAGTTAGCGCGTTCATCCTGATTGGCAAAGTAAAGGAAAAACATCTGCCGTTCCATCGGGTCGGCGATCACCCAGCGTTCGATGCTGGCAATGAAGTTGAGGTGCACCCGTTTCCAACTGCCGTCGGCGGCGTAACAATAGATCAGGATTTCGGGATCAATGTCGAACAGCGCGCACATGTCGGCGTTCATCAGCAGCCGGAACTGATAGGGGGCGCGCCCGAGATTCTCATCGTCAATCGCGAATTCGTCCGATTCGAAGCTGTCGATCACATCCTGCTCGGCGATGACGTCGTAGTAGTCGAGCGCGACGACAAAACGAGGGGACGGGCCGACCGGGACGGTTTCGATATCGGCAACGTCGCCGATCGGCGAGAAGGCGATAATCGAGCCGGAGGGACGATGGCTGCCCCAGCCGCCGAATTCACCCTGACGATTGAAGCGGGGCAGATTGCCGCCGGAATCCGAGACCATGATCAGCGGCCAGGGCGGCGTCGCGGTCGGGCCGAAATCGAGGTAGCGCGTATTGAGGGTGTTCGTCTCGACGCGGGTGATTTCGTAAGCGCCGTGGCGGTGCGAATGGCCGCCGATCGTGCACTGCAGTTTGCCGCCGCCGATGATGTCCTTGTACAACTGCTTGCGGTTCAGCTCGAACGTCCCCATGTCGTACTTGCCGTAGTGCTCGAACAGGATCTGGTCGAACTCGATCTCGCCCTCGATCTCCCGGCCGTCCTCGTCGAGGTTGATCATCGGGACATTCTCCAGATAGCTGACGAAAGTGAAGTGCGACATCAACAGCACCATCTTGCCGTAGCAGGAGTCCTGGACCAACTGCAACTGCTCGGTCTTGACCACGTCGTCGGCGCGCGGGAGGTGGCCGAGCCAGCCCTGGTCGTAATCCTTGTAGCCAAATAGATTCATGATGCTGTCTTCGTCATCGCCCCAGGCCAGCCCGATAAACACCTGGTTGGGCATGTCGACGGCAAAATCAGAGAAGGGTGTGTAGACCGCATAGAACCACTTCAGCATCTCCTTCTCGAAGATACTGGTATTGACGATCCGCTTGTAGCTGTCGCCGAAAATCAGGATCGCCTCGTAGATCAGCAAATTGTGATCGGCGGCGATGCCCTCGTTGGCGCGTTTGATATCACCGCCGAGGAACTGCGCGCGCGGCGCGATGCCGTAGGGCATGTGATAGCAGTCATGATTGCCGGTCACGACGAAGACCGGCTTGCGGTAGGTCTGGTAGAAGTG
>JADYYF010000036.1 GCA_020853795.1 Candidatus Zixiibacteriota bacterium | reverse complement strand
GATTCAGCGTCTGCTCGCGTTCATCATGACCGCCGCCCAGACCCGCGCCGCGCAACCGGCCGACCGCGTCGATTTCATCGATGAAGATGATGCACGGCGCGCTTTTCTTGCCTTGATCGAACAGGTCCCTTACGCGCGAAGCACCCACGCCGACAAACATTTCCACAAAGTCGGAGCCGGACATCGAGAAGAACGGCACTCCCGCTTCGCCCGCGACCGCACGCGCCAAAAGCGTCTTGCCCGTCCCCGGAGGTCCAACCAAAAGTGCACCCTTCGGAATCTTGCCGCCCAGCTTCTGGAATCTCCCCGGCTCCTTCAGGAACTCGATAACTTCCGCCAGCTCTTCCTTCGCCTCATCGCAGCCCGCCACGTCGTTGAAGGTCACCTTCGGGCGATCCTCGCTCATCAACTTGGCGCGCGACTTGCCGAACGTAAACAGCCCCTTCGGACCGGCGCCTTGCATCTGGCGCACGATAAACACCCACAACAGAATAATCAGCAGGAACGGCGCCAGCGTGATTAGATAGCCGACCCACCCCTCATCCGATTTCTCGGCGCTGATCTTCACCCCCGCCTCGCTCATCTTGGTCACCAGGTCGGTGTCGGCGAACGGTATCCGCGCCAGGAAACCCGACACCCCTTCCGTCCGGCCCTTCAGCCCTTCCGGCAGATACTTGGTCTTGAATTTACCGCGCACTTCGCGGTCGACGAAGGTCACATCGGAGATATTGCCCTGCTCAAGTTGTTGCAGCAGCTCGGTATACGTGATCTCGGCGCGGTCGGAAGTCGGCGACGAAATGTAGCGCACGACGACGATCACGATCAGGAAGAAGACCAGCCAGAAGATGATGCTGCGGCTGTTGCGTTTCCAGCCGGAATCCGGCTGCTTCATCGGATCCTCGCCCTTGCGCGGTCGCGGCGGCATCTGTGGCGGCTGCCGGTACATGTTATTTTCGTTCAAAATCTACTCCAGCTACGATTTTTCACGCCCACTCTCACGGTTTAACACCGCAATGTAAGGGAGGTTCCGGTACTTCTCCCCGTAATCGAGACCAAAACCCACCACGAAATCCGATTCGATGTCAAACCCGACATAGCGAATCGGCACCTCCACTTTGCGATTCGCCGTCTTGTTCAGCAATGTAATTACGTCAATCGACCGCGGTTTAGCTAACCCAAAATCCTCAAGCAGGATACGCAGCGTCAAGCCGGAATCGACAATGTCCTCCACCAACAAAATGTGCCGGTCGCGAATGTCTACCGAGAGATACTTGAAGAGGTCGACCACGCCGGAGGTTGTATCGGAACTGCCGTAAGAGCGCGCGGAAATAAAGTCCACCTGCAGATCAAAGTCTAACTTCAGGATCAGGCTCGCCAGAAAAACAAAGCTCCCCTTGAGCGTCCCCAGGATCACCGGATTCTTCCCGCCGTAATCACGCGTAATCTCAGCGGCCAACTCCTGGATGCGGCGCTGCAGCTGCTCTTCGCTGATAAGGATTTTGTGTTTGCGTCCGATATCAAAGGCCTCGATAACTTGCGACCTCCAACTTGATCACTCTCTCAGTTTTATCGGTCACTTTCACTTCATCCGCCAGAGCCTGGCCGATCACCCAGATGATCTTTCGCCCCGCCAGCAGCAGTGGAATCTCCTCGCGCACCGGTCGGTCAACCTTGCGATCGATGAAGAAATCCGACAGCTTCTTATCGCCGTTCAGACCCAGCGGCCGAAACCGGTCGCCGGCCCGCATCGTCCGCACTGTCAGTCTGCCCTTCAGCGCGTCAGCGTCAATCAACTCGCTGCACCCGTCGCCACGGGGAATTCGCTCGTTCCGGCGCCAGGCGGTTGCTGAACTGAGACGCAGGCTGATCCCGTATTCCGCAAGTTTACTCGTCCCGCTGCGTTTCACCGCCAGCGGCTTCGGAGCCACCGCGCTCTTGGCGTGATGAAGATACACTCGCTCGTTGCAGACCTCGGCGACCAGTCCGCGTTTAAGATCTACCCGTCCCTCGCCGCGTTCCAGTACCCGCAGAAACCGTTCGGTAGCTTCAAAATCAAAGTCTTGCAAAGAGCCGGACATGCGCTCAAAACACAGAGCCAGCACGATGCGGCGTACCAGCGGATGATAGGCGCGCAATTTGGTCAAATCAAGGACAATTTTCCCGAACGCCGTTCGGGTCGACTCGCGTACCAAAATCTCCTCGCCGATCTGCCGCAAGTACTCTTCGTGCTCCGCCAGCACCCGCGCGCTGCGGTCAAATGCGCTGATGGACTGCGCGCCGAGCACCTCGCGCAACACCGGCAGCACCCGCCGCCGCACGCGATTGCGCAAGTAATTCTCGGTCAGATTTGAGCTGTCCACCCGATGCGCCAACTGATGCTTCCCCAGATACGCTTCGATTTCCCCCCGCGTCCATTCAAGCAGCGGCCGGATGATCTTCCCCGTCCGCTTTCGAATTCCCCCCAGCCCGAACGTCCCCGCGCCGCGGCCGAGATTCATCAGCAGCGTCTCAACATTGTCCGATTTGTTATGCCCGATCGCGATCGCGTCGATCTCGTGCTTGCGGCACATCGCATCGAAGAATTCGTAGCGAATTCGCCGCGCCCGCGCCTGCAGATTTCCCTTCGCCAGCTCTCCCGCCCGCAACCGCCTGACAAACAGCCGCACCTTCAGCCGCTTGCACAGTTCGCGGCAAAAGCGTTCGTCCTGTTCTGACTCCGCCCCGCGCAGTCGGTAGTTGACGTGCGCCGCGTATACCCGTCCCCCTTCCGCTTTCGCCTTCTCTACCAGAAGATGCAGCAGCGCTACCGAGTCCGGTCCCCCCGACAGGGCGACCAGCACGGCAGCAGGTTGATCTTGATCCACAGGCTTGCGACTGGCTTTCTTCGATACCATTTGTGACAATATAACTTGCTGACGACCATCCGGCCGTCAATTTGTCAGGGAACGCTGGACGAACCCCAGTGTAGGCCTTATATTGGACTGATACTTACCGCATCTAACCATGGGATGAAAACGTGTCACAATCAATGCGTCAAGTTGCAGCGACCCTGGCTCTGACTCTGCTGGCACTCCTTCCACCGGTGGCTTCGGCGAGCGAGGTCACAGTCACCGTGGCCATTGTCCAGACTCCGATCGGCGCTGCCGGCTCGGTCGGTGTCTTCTGCACTTCCGACGTCCCGCTTGCCGGAATTCGCGTTCCCCTCATCCTTGACGACCCGGATATTCTCATCGACTCCGTCTCTTTCGCCAACAGCATCGCCGGCCCGCAGTTCGTTCGCAATTCGCAACTCTCCAACTCTAACCGCCGCGGTTTCACCGACATCTTGCCCGACGTCAACTTCCTCGCGCTGATCCAGCCCAATGATGATGAATTATTCCGCATCCACTACCGTGTGCGGCCCGATGCAACTCCCGGATTTGTCCCGATCGACACCTTCCGCACCCGCCACCAACTGAACGAAATCGTCTGGTTCGACCAACTGGAGGCCTCGGATGACGAAGGCCTCATGATCCTCCCCGACTTTCTCTGGGGCGGCATTCACATCGCTGATGTCCCCACCGATGCGGCCGACGAGTCGGTCGTCCTTCCGGGGAAGTTCGTATTGCAACAGAATCATCCCAATCCCTTCAATCCCGCCACTACGATTCCGTTCTCAATCCCCACACCGGCCGCGCTCTCGCTCGAAGTCTTTGACATCACTGGCCGTGTCGTTTGGCGAGGTGCCGCCGGGAATCTCTCTGCCGGTGATCACGAGATCGCTTTCGATGGCACATCCCTCCCTTCCGGTGTCTACTTCTATCGCTTGAACACGCCGTTCGGCAGCCTGACCCGTAAGATGACCTTGGTCAAATAGTTACGCGAAAGTGCCGCTCAAGAACTGAACAGGTTCCGCCGAAAACTGAATAGGGCTTGAATGTCGCCCGAATGCTGTAACTATGACCCAAACGGCCCCGGCAAAATCGCCGACCCAACGGATCGGCGAATACGATATTCTCCGCAAGATCGGCGAAGGCGGTCTGGCGGAAATCTTCCTCGCCCGCCAGCGCTCGCTCAACCGCCTGATCGCGATCAAAGTCCTCAAGAACAAGATTTCTGCCGATGACGAACTCGTGCGCCGCTTCGAACGCGAAGCCACCACGCTGGCGCGCATGAACCACCCCAATATCGTCCATGTCATCGACCGCGGCGAGGACAACGGCCGCCTCTTCTTCGCGATGGAGTACATCGAAGGCACCGACTTCAAGCAAATTCTCCAGCACTCCAACTGGCCGATCGAAAAGAAACTGGAGATCGTGGTGCAGGTGCTCAAAGGGCTCGACTACGCCCACAAAAACGGCGTCATCCACCGCGACATCAAACCCGCCAATATCTTGATCGACAGAGACGACAATGCGCTCGTCGCCGACTTCGGCATCGCCCAACTCCTCGGGCACGATACTTCCGAACGCACCGAATCCGGCATCATCATGGGCACCTACTCCTACATGTCGCCCGAACAGCGCGAAAACTCCGCCACCGTCGATCAGACTACCGACATCTACGCCGTCGGCGTCATGCTCTACGAAATCCTGACCGGCCGCAAACCGGAAGGCCGATTTAAACTTCCCTCCGAACTAAACCCGCAGGCGCCGCAAGGTTGCGATCACATCGTCCAGAAGGCCCTCCAGCAGGACCGCCGCGATCGCTACCAGAAGGCGGTCGAGATGAAAGACGAGCTGCTGGCCGTCATGTACCGCAAGTCCGACAACGTCGCCACCGATCCCCCCACGACTAAGATCAAGAATTTCGTCGGCAATTGCGCGTTTCTGGAGACGCTCAAGGAGGGACTCTACAGCTCATCCTATCTCGTTGAGGACCGCCTGACGCGCGCTCTCTTCGTCATCAAGAAACAGAACAAGCCCGATATCGGCCTGCGCGAGGCCAAACTGCTTTCCAATCTCAGCCACCAAAACATCCTGCGCATCCACGGCGCCGGCGCGGATGACGCCAAACTGGTCATCGTCATGGATTACGCGCAGGGCGGCTCGCTTGCTGACCGGCTGGTCAAGCCCCTCGAGTGGCGCGAGGCGCGTAAGCTGATGCTGCAGATCGCTCACGGCATGGACTTCGCCCACAAGAACAATATCGTCCATGGCAACCTCAAACCGGCCAATCTCCTCTTCGACCGCGACGAGAACCTGCGCATTGCCGATTTCGCGCTGATGCCCAATGTCGAGAAGAATGCCGTCAACTGGTACCAAGCGCCCGAGCGCCGCAGAAGCAAACAGGCCGACATCTACTCCGCCGGCATCATTTTCTACCAGTTGCTCACCAATCGCATCCCCACCTTCGACACTCACGGCAAATTCATGTGGATCGACTCCAACCGCGAAACCGGCGAATTCCAGCGCGGCCTGATCGAAAGCATGATCAAAACCGCCCCCTCCGATCGCTGTAAGTCGTTCGCCGAGGTGATCGAGCTGCTCAACAGCGAACAATCCACCGCCGCCGCCGAAGCGCCGGAGGACTCCGGTATCTTCGACCGCGACCTGCTGCGCCTGCTGCTCTGGGGCGGCCTCTTCCTCGCCGGCCTGATCTTCGTCGTGCTCATCGTCAGCGGCATCATCCGGTTCTAATCCGTTGCCGCCGCGCTATCCGGCCCCCAACAAAGACCTTGACAAATCGTATTCTGGGCGTATACTCGACACACTCTGGACGTCCCTATCGTCTAGTGGCCTAGGACACCGCCCTTTCACGGCGGCGACACGGGTTCGACTCCCGTTGGGGACGCCATT
>JADYYF010000035.1 GCA_020853795.1 Candidatus Zixiibacteriota bacterium | reverse complement strand
ATCCTGGGAGACAGCTACCTTTCGCATCTCCCTTGCGGCTCAATATGCTGCTCCGGGCGATACGATCCGGGTCGCGGCAGGAGTCTATACTGATCCGCAGACTATTGTGCTCAACGGCGGGTTGACCTTGATCGGGGCAGGGTTGGACTCGACCGAATTGCGCAATAGCGGCACACCGACTGTGCAGATCCGCTGTGAAGACGGCAATCTAAGCATCTCCGACATGATGTTTACCTCACAACCGGCCTCACCTTACCCGATCGCGATCCACTTTTCTGCTTCCGCATTCGCTCTCAGCGTAGAACGTTGTAGGTTCTTTCAGTACGAGGGAGCTGTCTTATCTTCAGCCGCTTTTCTCGATGTTAAGAATTGCGCTTTCATCAATTGTGGGTTCTCCGATGCCTCCGACGCGATCCACGTCGGCTGGGGAAGCGGCAATGGGCGGTTCATGAACAACACGTTCATTGCAGATTGGCATGATATCTTGGACACTTACAGCGTCTACATCGACTGGCCCTTCCGTGGGGGTGAGTTTGAATTCTCCAATAACATCTTCATGGGTTATCATACGCACATCTATGTCGCACTCTCGACCCAGCCCGTCGTCATCGAGAACAATCTCTTCCTCAATAACGATTTGGAGCCTTATCCGACGAAGCGAGCATTCTTGCCGTATATCTCTCTCGTCACAGAGGAGGCGATTGTTCGGAATAACCTCTTTGAGGGCAATTGCACTGAACCAGTAGCGCCCGAGGACATCTCCTGTGTCGATATCCGACTCTATCGGAACGTGCAGGTCTACAACAACATCTTCATCGGTGAGCAAATCGGAGTTAAGGTACGGCACGACAATGAGTACCAGGGTACGCCCCCCTTCACCTACACAATCGATCACAACGCCTTCTGGCTCGAGTCCCCCTACCCGCACGTAGTGTTCAACTCGCTGGATTTTCACCCGTACGACTCGTTCTATTGCGAGAGCTACTACCACGAGACCGACACGACGATCTCGGTGATCGACTCGAATCTTTGTCGCGATCCGATGTTCGTCGACACCCTCGGCTATCTGCTGCAGGCCGGCTCACCCTGCATCGATGCCGGGCGACCCGACATCCTCGATCTCGACGGCAGCCGCTCCGACATCGGCCCCTTCGGCGGCAGCGCCGGGCAGTTCTATGTCTACCAGGACCTTCCTCCGGCGACCCCGGCAGAGTTTACCGGCAGCGCCCGCTCGAATGGCGCGACGTTGCAGTGGCAGAAGAACAGCGAATCGGACTTGCGGCAGTATGTGCTGTTCAAATCGACAACCGGCGCAATCAGTCTCGATTCGGCGCATGTCGCCTGCTATTTCCCTCTCGACAGCGACACTCTGCTGCGCCGGACGCCGGATGACCTTTCGATCTTAGTCTGGAACGATTCCACCTTCGATCCGGGACTGGGGGCGCGCTACACGATCGTGGCGGTCGACAGCAACGGCCTGGTCTCCCAACCAGCCAACGAGGTTTATTTTGTGGGTACGGCCGTGGGCGACGAGCCGGAGTTGCCGCTCCCCCAATCCATCGAACTCGAACAGAACTACCCCAACCCCTTCAATGCGGCAACCGCTATTGTTTACAATCTGCCCAACATCGGCGCACAACCGGCGTCGGTGCGTTTGATCATCTACAATATTCTCGGCCAGGAGGTCCGCACGCTCGTCGACGAGCCGCAGCCCCCCGGAAGGCACGTTGCGTATTGGGATGGCCGCGATCGCGGCGGCAACGATGCATCCTCCGGCGTCTACCTCTACTCGCTGCAAGTCTCAGGTATTGACTATGTGAAGAATCGGCGGATGGTGCTGGTGAAGTAGTATCAGCTAGGCAGGAACAATCTACAAATCCCGATGCTGCGCCTTGGCTTCGAGCCCCGCCGTCCTCCATCTCAGCCCTTGACCCGCACGGCGATCGCCGCCAACTCCCAGCTTGCACATCCACCGCCAGAGAGTCATTCCCCTCTATCAAGAGGGGTGGCTCGAGCCCGCCCAATCAGCATCTCTACCAGTTGCATTCCACCCCCAGTCCCGATTCCTCTCCTGTCGCCCATCAAGCGGGCTCGAGACGGGGTGTGTCCTTCCATGTTCCTCCACCCGCCACCGCAACGAAACAGTGTATCTCCGCTTCGATCTCGCACTTCTCCTTCTCGGAGAGGGGCCGGCGGTGAAGGCTTATTGTCCTGACACCGCACCCTATCGAATTATGACCTTCAAGTTCGCATACCGCGCCAGCAGCTTCTTCGTGCCCGCGTAATTGAACCGCACTTCCACTTCCGTCGCATCGCCGCTGCCCGAGCGCGTGACAATCGTCCCCTCGCCCCAGCGCGCATGCGCCACCACCGCCCCGATTCGCAGGGCATCGAATTCGTCGGCGACCGTCGTCGGCGCATCCCACAAATAATCGGTACTCACCCGACCGGACGAATCAAGCATCGTGAACCGTTCCGTATGCACGACGTCATCGGGAATCTCGTCCACGAAGCGGCTACGCAACGTCTGCCGCTCCCCAAACCGCGACCGCATCAGCGCATAACAAATCGTTAGATGCTTCTTCGCCCGCGTCATGCCGACATAGAACAGCCGCCGCTCTTCTTCCAGATCGTCCGGATTCTCCGATGCACGCGCCAGCGGAAACAGTCCCTCTTCCATTCCTGTAATAAACACCGCCTCAAACTCCAACCCCTTCGCCGCGTGCAGCGTCATCAACGTCACCGCATCCGCCTCGCGATCCCAATTGTCGATGTCGGTGTAAAGCGATATCTCCTGCAGGAACTCCGCCAACCGTGCCTCCGGATTCTCCGCACCGTAGTCCCCCGCCGAGGCCGCCAATTCCGCCACGTTGTCCGCGCGTCCCTCGACGCCGGCCGGATCCTGCTCCTTCAAATCCTGCGCGATGCCGGTCTTGTCGGCGATCAAGTTCACCAGCGGCTCCAGCGGCATCGTCCGACTCATCTCTTTCAAATAGGCCAGCAATTCGCCGAAGCGTGCCAGCTTCGCCGAAACCGCCTTGCTCAATTCCTGCAGTGCGCTCTTGTCCGCGAGCAACTCGAAAAGCGATCCGTTGCGCTCGCGTGCCAGCGCCTCCAGCGTCGCCACCGTCGTGTCGCCCAGCCCGCGCTTCGGATAATTGATGATGCGCTTGAAGCTGACATCGTCCTTCGGGTTTTCGATCAGCCTCATGTACGCCAGCATATCCTTGATTTCTTTGCGCTGGTAAAAACGCACGCCGCCGACGATGCGATAGGGAATGAACCGCCGCTTCAGCGATTCCTCCAGCACGCGCGATTGGGCGTTGGTGCGATACAAAATCGCGATCTCCTTGCGCGGGACGTTCGCCGTCACCAACTCCTCGATTCGTTCGGCGACTTTTTCCCCCTCGTCGCGATCGCTGTCGACAATCAGCAGCGTCAGTGGCTCCCCCTTGTCGCCGACTGAGAACAGCGTCTTGCCTTTGCGCCGCCGGTTGTTGGCCACGACATCGGAGGCCGCCTTCAAAATCGTCTGCGTCGAGCGGTAATTCTGCTCCAGCCGGATCACCTTGCAGTTAGGGAAGTCGTTCTCAAAATTCAGGATGTTGCTGATGTTTGCCCCGCGCCACCCGTAGATCGACTGGTCCTCGTCGCCGACCGCGAAGATATTGTGCTTCTCGTTGGTCAGCAGCTTGGCCATCACGTACTGCGCGTGATTCGTGTCCTGGTACTCGTCAATCAGCAGATAGCGATACTTCTGTTGTAGCCGCGTGCGAATTTCTTGATCCTCCCGCAGCAGCTTCACCGTGTAGAAAAGCAAGTCATCAAAATCAACCGCGTTGGCCGACTGCAGCTTGCGCTGGTACAGCTCGTATACCTTGGCTACCCGTTCGGCGATGAAATTTCCCGCCATCGTCTGAAACTTCGCGGCATCGACCAACTGCGCCTTGGCGTCGCTGATCCGGTTGCGAATCATCGCCGGTGCGGCAGTCTTGGTATCCAACCCCAGCTCCTGCACTGACGCCTTGACGACGCTCATCGCATCTTCTTCATCATAAATCGTGAAACTGCGCCGGATACCGATCCGCTCCCCGTAGAAGCGCAGCATCAGCGACGAGAACGAATGAAACGTCGAAACCTGCATCCGCCGCTGGTCGACATTGGTCAGCTTCTCGATCCGCGCCTTCATCTCGCCCGCAGCCTTGTTCGTAAAGGTCACCGCCAGGATCTGTTCCGGCGCGGCGTGGCCGCCCGCCAGCAAGTTGGCCACCCGCGAGGTCAACACCCGCGTCTTGCCCGAGCCGGCGCCCGCCAATACGAGCAACGGGCCGTCGACGTGCAGCACCGCCGCACGCTGTGGGGCATTCAGCCCTTCCAGGATTCGATCTTGACCGCTCATGGGGTTGCCAATATACTGGGCCGGGCAGTGATCTCAAGCGAAACTTTGGATTGGAGCCGTAACCATCGTGTCGAAACGCCAATCGCAGCACCGCGAGTCATTCTACGATGATCTCGCGCCGGTCTATCATCTCAAAGTCAATTGGAGCAATCGCCTCGGTAAGGAACAGCCGTTGCTCGACCTGCTGACTCGAGATTCGCGCCCCGCCGCTGTCCTCGATCTCGGCTGCGGTGATGGCGGCCACAGCGATTACTTCGCCGCCGCCGGCATTCGCTATCTCGGCATCGACAACTCCGCTGCCATGCTCGCCATGGCCAAGCGTCAGCACCGGCACCGGCTGGTCCGCTTCCACCGCGCCGACTTGCGCAAGCTCCCGAGGCTGTCTCCCCCGCCTTTCGATCTCTGCCTGCTGCTGGGGAACACCCTCCCGCATCTGCACACTCAGGGCGACCTGAATCGACTCTTTGCCGCTGTGCGCCGACGACTCAGCCCCGGCGGTCGTTTCGCGATCCAAACCGTCAATCCCGCCCTCCTGGCGCGAAAATCGATACATTTCCTCAGCCCCACGCTGGCCGGAGGCACCACCCTTTTTGCGCCGTTCTACGTTCGCCGCGGTGTTCTGTGGGACTTTCACATGATGATCCACGCTCTCGATGCCGGCCGCCTTGCCGCCACCAAAATCACCACGACCCGGCTACGCTTCTGGTCGAAAGCGGAAATCACTCGCATGGCCGCCACCGCCGGTTTCCGTCTCGCAGCGACTTTCGGCAACGCCGCTCTCGCGCCCTACCAACCGCGCCAATCGGAAAACCTGATCCTCGTCTTCGAGCGCGCCTGATCCATGCCCGAACTCCCCGAAGTCGAAACCGTCGTCCGTGGGCTCAACGCGCAGGTGCGCGGGCTCACGATCAACCGTGTGCTCCATGCCGCTGCGCATTTGCGTCGACGAGAGCCGCACCTGCGCGACCTCGCCGGTGATCGCTTCTTGGATTTCCACCGCCGCGGCAAGTACATCATCGCCCGCCTTCACTCGGGGCGAAACCTGCTGATCCATCTGCGTATGACCGGCCGGGTGCTCTTTGAAACGCGCACTGCCCGTCGCGGCAAACACGATCATCTGGAATTGGAATTCGTCAGCGCGCCGGAACACCTGGTCTTCCACGACACGCGCAAATTCGGCGTCGTCGAATTCCTCGACGAAAAGCGTCACGACGGCTACTCGTCCCTTGGCATCGAGGCCACCGAAATCACTGGCAGGCAACTGCATGAACTCCTTCGTGGACGCGCCCGCCCGATCAAGGCGCTGCTGCTGGATCAATCCGCCGTCGCCGGAGTAGGGAATATCTATGCCGACGAGGCGCTCTACCGCTGCCGCATCCATCCGCTGCGTCCCGCCGGCAAGCTCTCGCGTCCGCAGGCCGACGCGCTGGCGATCGCCATCCGCCGCCTCATGCGGCTGGCGATCAAGAAGATGGGCACAACGTTCGATAGCTATAGCGGCGTCAACGGCAATCCCGGTGAGTTCGCGCGCTACCTTCAGGTGTATAACCGGGAGGGCGGACGCTGCCGCCGTTGCCGCGGAATCATCAAGAAAATGCGTGCCGCCGGCCGCGGAACCCATTATTGTCCGAAGTGCCAGAAACGTTAAGGTCCCAAATTCGAGGAAAGATATCGCTTGTGAAGATCGTTAACTCCACCGCCGCCATCGTTCTGCTGCTCTGCACCGCTCTCGCCGCGCAGTCGGTCATCCCGCAAGCCGTTAAGGAAACCGTCAACCTCGCCCCCCGCGCCAAAAAGAGCGATTTGCAGAAATACCTCTTAACCTATGAAATCGCCCGGCTCAACGATGACGGATCCATTAATTCTCTGACGACGGACTACTTGGCCTTCTCCCAGGTCTGTATGGCCAACACTCCGGAAGCGGGAATTCGTTACCAGGTAACGATCGACTCCTTCGCCATCGGCACCAGCCGCCGAACGGATGAGAAGGAACGCGAATGCCAGATTGCACCGCAATTCGACGGGTATACGTTCCCCTGGAGTTTTGACCGGACCATCCGCACGAAAAACGGCGATCTCGACATCGGCGTATCCATCACCGAGCCGCAGGTCACCGTCGAGGGTCTCGAATTCCTGCTCCACTTCAATTACCTTCGGCTCTGGGAGCAAGCCCGCTTCTCCTTGGCCCGTCAACTAACCAAAATCGGCGACTCCGCGACGCTGACCATTCCCGCGCCCTTCCGCCAGTCCTTGGCCAATGTCATCCGGGAACACAAGATCTCGTTTTCGCCCCTCACCTTCGAACTCGGCAGCATCTCATCCTACAAGGGACGCCCCTGTGCCGTCGTCAAGCTGCTCCCCTCAACCTCCCCCATACGCGCCAACCTCGCTGTCACAAAGACTGCCGCCGACTTGATCGGCGAGGGCACGCTGGCATTGGTGGGCGAACTCTGGATCGCCCTCGATACCGGCCAGATCGTGCGCGCCCGCTGGCAGGCACGCTCGATCGCGACCATCACTGCCGCCGACGGCCGCAAGGTGCCGAGCCAGTCGATCGAATCCTATAACCTCGACCAGATCAACTGAAGTGGTGTTCGCGACTCCGACGGCGCAAGAAATCTTGAACAATCGCCGCGGCTGCCCGTACTATTCGAGTGGAGAATTACGCCCGCTGCCGGAACTTCAGGTTTCCTTTGACAAGCTGCCGTAATTTTACTAAGTTAATAAATGTAAGTGCTTACTGAGTATTCATCGCGTGAAGCATCGCTCATTCCTGAATTTTGCGACATCTCTCTGTCTTGATAAACCCCTAACATGTCCCAGAGGAGGACCCGCTATGCGCCGTTCACCGACGCTGCTGGTGCTGCTGGCTCTGGCGCTTGCGACCCTCCTGGTCGCCAACAGCGCCGAAGCCCGGTACTGGCATACTAAAGCTGCCGCTAAGGAAAAGAAGAAACCCGAAGCCGCCGAAGCCAAGAAACCCAAACTCAAACCTTTCGGCGAAGTCTCCAAGGGGTTCAACAAGATCCCCGGTCTGTTCGACTTCTACTTCGACAAGGATGAAAACAAGGTCCTGATGGCGGTCAAGAAGGACCAGCTCAACAAGCTGTTCCTCTGCAACATGACCCGCTCCGCCGGCGATGGCTCCTACTTCGACGCCGGCGCCCAGACCGGGTACTTCCCGTTCGAATTGCGCCGTATTGGCGATCAACTGCAGTTCCTCGTGGCCAATCTGCGCATCCGCGCCGACTCTACCGCACCGATGGCCCGTGCCATCGGACGCTCGATCTCCTACTCGATCTATGGCAGTACCAAGATCTTGTCCAATCCCGATACCGCCGGCGCCTTCCTGATCGATCCGACCGAAATCTTCGTTCAGGACGTCCCCAATGTCGGCTACTTCCTCGGCCAGCAGGGCCGCACCGGTCATCGCTTTGACAAGGGCAATAGCTTCTTCGGGACGATCAAGTCGTTTCCACAAAATTCCGAGCTTGATGTCGTCCTGCACTATGCGACCAATCAGCCCAGCGACGCCGAAACCGCGGCGTCCCCTTATAGCATGCTGTTGACCTATCACTATTCACTCTCGACAATTCCGGAAAGCGACTTCCGCCCGCGCGTTGCTGATGAGCGTGTCGGCTATTTCATGACCCAGCACCAGGACTACACCTCGCTGGATCAGGATCAGGCCTACATCCGTTATATCAACCGCTGGCAACTGAAGAAGAAAGACCCGGCCGCCGCCGTCTCCGAGCCGGTCGAGCCGATCGTCTTCTGGATCGAAAACACCACGCCCGTCGAATACCGTGCCGCGGTCAAGGCCGGTATCGAATTCTGGCAGGGTGCCTTCGAAAAGGCCGGATTCAAGAACGCCATTATCGCGAAGGAAATGCCCGATACCGCCGACTGGGACCCGGCCGATGTGCGCTTCAGCACCGTCCGCTGGTTCGTCTCGCCGGGCGCCGGTTACGCTGTCGGCCCGTCCCGCGCCAATCCCTTTACCGGTCAAATCTATGATGCCGACGTCCGCATCAGTGCCGATTTCGTCCGCGGCATGTTCACTTACGCCGAGAAATTCCTCGAACCGCTGGCCTTCGGCCAATCCGAGTCCGAGGATTTCCCCCGCAACCCGGGCGATGACGTCTGGAATCACAACCACTTCGGCGAAATCTGCGACTACGGTCCGAAATCAGCCAAAGTGGCCGCCGAAGGGATGGCTGTGCTCGCCCTGCGCAATACCCTGGACGGCAAGAGCGAATTGACCAAGAAGTATGTCAACGAGTACATCACTGAGTTGGTCGCGCACGAAGTTGGCCACTGCCTCGGCCTGCGCCACAACTTCAAAGCCTCGACGGTCTTCCCGCGCGCGCAACAGACCGATGTCAACTTCGTCGAGCAAAACGGCGTGGTCAGCACGGTTATGGAATATGCGCCGCCGAACCTCGTGCCGGACGGCATGAAGCAGCCGGACTTCTACACGACCAAGCCCGGTCCCTACGACCTGTGGGCGATCGAGTACGGCTACAAGGATTTTGGCAATGTCTCCCCCGATCAGGAGGGAGCGGAACTGCGCAAGCTGGCCTCCCAGGCAGGCGATCCGAAACTCGTCTATGCTACCGACGAGGACTGCTTCGGCAACTCGACGCGCGCCATCGATCCCTATGCCACCCAGTTTGACCTCGGCGCCGATCCGCTCGAATATTGGAAGATGCGCGTCGCGCTCGGCAAGGAAATCTGGTCGAAGGTGGAATCCGAGTTCGAAAAGCCGGGTAACAACTACCAGAAGCTGCGCTCGGTCTTCCAGTACGGCTGGGGCGGCTTCACCGGCGGTGCCGCCCAAATGGCCCGCTTCATCGGTGGTATCGAAAACAGCCGTGCCCGCGTCGGCGATTCCGGCGGCAAACTTCCCTTTACCCCGATCCCAGCCGCCCAGCAGCGTGAGGCCATGAAGTTCATCATCGATAACGTCTGGAGCGCCGATGCCTTCCAGTTCAGCCCGCGCCTGCTGCAAAAACTGCAGCCGGAGCGCATGCCCGATTTCAATTGGTCGGTTTACGAGATGACGCGCCTCGACTACCCGCTCCTCCAGCAGGTTAAGGCCGTCCAGTCGACGCCCCTGAACTACATCTACAACCCGATCACCCTCGCCCGCGTCGGCGACATGGAACGGCTGGTCGGAACTGGCGGCGACGTCTACACCATGACCGACATCTTCCAGGATGTCCGCCGCGCGATTTGGTCGGAGGTTACTGCCAATCGCAATATCAACAGCTACCGCCGCAACCTCCAGCGCTCGCACCTCGATCGCCTGGTCGCGATGGTTACTGATCGGAACATGGGCTTCCCGGATGACGCCGTCACCCTCGCTCGTGTCGATCTGCGTACTCTGCGCACCGCCATCGGCAATGCGCTCAACGCCGGATCGCTCGATACGATCACGCGCGGTCATCTGGAAGAATCCCTTGCGACAATCAACGCCGCGCTCGATGCCAGCCTCGATCTGAAGCTGTAAGCGATCGCGACAATCGTCGCAAGTCAGTCCGCAAACATCACGGGCGGGTCATTCGACCCGCCCGTTCGCTTTCGCCGAATTGATGGCGGCGCCCACAATTGCGTCATTGGCCATGACCAATAGCAACATCGCCATGGGCTGCCGAACTTCTGGTTTTTCGGGAATCGTCTTGACGGCTGGCTACAAAACAACAAGGGGAAGCAGTCCTCTCCTACTTCACTGATACACCCAATGGAATCAGTCAAGCGCTTCCCCTGTCGATACACAACTGAGGCGTACCTCGAAAGTATTATACACCCCATTTCTTGAATAAGCAAGATTTTTTCCGCCAAAATCTGTGTTTCCACCCCTCCACGATCTTGCCCCCCAACCCCGCTTTTTGTTACATTGCGGCAACGAATTTCGCCCCGAAGGAGCCCTTAAATGCCAACCTTTCTTGTCTGCGGCGCCGGAATTCAGGCGCAAGCCCTGGTTTATGACCTGCTCAAATTCGCGCGCCCGGAACGCGTTATCGTTCTTGACATTGACCCCGACCGCCTGGCCAAAATCGAAGGCCGCAACGTCGAAAAACAGCTCGGTGACATTAGTGATCCCGCCTTCATCCGGCCCTTCTTCCAAGCCGCCGATATCGCCTGCGGTGCCGCCAGCTACAAGCTCAATGCCGTCCTGACCGAAATGGCCGTCGCCACCAAGACCCACTTCGTCGATATGGGCGGCAATAACTCCGTCGTCGAGGCGCAATTCGCTCTCTCCGACAAAGCCACCGCCGCCGGCGTCACCATAATCCCCGACTGCGGTCTCGCGCCCGGCATGGCCTCCATTCTGGCCGCCGATGCTGTCGCCAAATTCGACGAAGTCGACACTCTTAAGCTCCGCGTCGGCGGTCTCCCGCAAAATCCGACACCGCCCCTCAATTACGCGATCTTCTTCTCGCCTGAAGGCCTCCTCAACGAATATCGCGAACCCACCGTCGCGTTGCGGCAGGGAAGACTCACCAAACTGCAGAGTCTCACCGAAGGCGAAAGCCTCTCCTTCCCGCCGAACTTCCCGCAGCTCGAGGCCTACCACACTTCCGGCGGCGCCTCCACCTTGCCCTATACCTTCGAAGGCAAAATCCAGACGCTCGACTACAAGACGATTCGCTACGTCGGTCACTTCGAGAAGATCAACTTGCTGTTTGACCTGGGACTGGCCGATGAGCACAAGTTCGACATCGACGGCGTCAAGATTAGCCCCGATCAGGTGCTGCGCCATTGCCTCTACCGCCGCCTGCCGAAGAACGCCCCCGATGTCGTGCTCGTCTACGTCGAAGCGATCGGCAAGAAGAACGGCCGCACGCAGAAGGTCTCGTACTACATCGAAGATTATCTCGACAAGACCACCGGCCATTCGGCGATGCAGCGCACCACGGCCTATTCGGTCGGCATCGTCGCGCAAATGATCGCCGAGGGCGCCATCACCCTGCGCGGCACCCTCCGCTCCGAACTTGGCATCGACTCCCAGCGCTTCCTGCAGCTCCTCGATCAGCGCGGCATCGGTGTCAAAATCGATGTGAAGTAGCGGCCAACTCGACCAACCGGCACGACCTCGGCCCCACGGCGGAAGTTCAGAAAGCCTCCCGAGCCCGCGATCAGCCTGCGCACCTGGGGTTGTCATTGCGAGGAGCGAACGACCCTCTCGCACTTGCTCTTCTTTCACCGCGACGAAGCAATCTGTCCACCTTTGCTGCAGAAGAACGGACACCGCCTCGAATCGCTTGCACGGACAACGACCATCGTTCCTCAGCCCCCAAGCACAAAGGGCACGCTATCGCGTGCCCTTCAGCCATTCCCATTATTTCCGGCAAATCTATCGCCGTCCGCCCCCCGGCATTCCCGGCATCCCGCCCATTCTTGAGGCCATCCGCTCGCGCCACGCCTGCCGATCCTGCATCATCTGCGAAAACGGCGTCACATCCACCGAATCGCTCTCAGCCAGCCCCTCCAAAATCTGCGTGTAATCCAAATTGGCCGCGCCGACCACCACCCGCTTCGGCGTTACCTGGCCGTTGGTTACCACAAACACCAGCTTGGTATCCTTGCCCGCGCGCTCGCCCTCCTGGAAGCGGTTTCCAAACCGCGCCGCCATCTGCGGATCAGCCCCCGCCGTCGGAGCCTGCTGGCCCGGCTGGCGCTGACCCTGTCCGCCGCCGGCCATTACCTCGCCGCCGGCACCCGGCATCTTCTTCGGGTCCTTCACCGCCGCATTCGGTACCAGCAGCGCGTTTTCCGCAAACGCCGTGATGATCTCGATGCTCGCGTTCATGCCGGTCTTCAGCTTGCGTTCCGCATTGTCAACCTTCGTCGTGACCTCGAACACCGTCACGTTCTGCTGCACCTGCGCCATCGGCGCGATCTTCAGCACTTCGCCGTGGAACTTCTTGTCTGGATATGCATCCGCCTCGACCTCAACTTTTTGTCCCAGCTCGACCTTCCCGATATCGGTTTCATCCACCGAGGCCACAATAAACACCGAATCCACCTGCGCAATCTGCATCAGTAGCGTACCGCCGGAGACATTCGAAATCCCCGACGCGATGATATTGCCTTCCTCCACATTGCGCGCGATGATCAAACCCGAAATCGGTGCGCGAATCACGGTATCATCCAGCTGCTTCTTGGCGTCGGAGGCGGCCGCCTTGGTGCGTACCAAGGTCGCCCGCGCCTGTTCGAGACTCATCTTGGCGGCGTCAATGTCGGCTTCCGAAATCATCCCCTTGTCGAACAATTCCTTCTGCCGGTTGAACTCGCGCTCGTTGGTTTCCAGCGACACCTTCGCGACCTCAAGATCGGCCACCGCCTTGTCGTAGCTGTACTGCACCTGTTCCTTGTCGATCGTGGCCAGCAAGTCGCCGGCGTTGACGTACTCCCCCGCTTCATAGAATAACTTCGTGATCTCGCCCGAAGCTTTCGACTTGACGTCAACCGTCTTGACCGGCTCTACCTTGCCGGTCGAGGTGATCGATACCTTCAATTCGCCGCGAATCGGTAGCACCGGCTTGGACGTAACAGCTGCGGCCGTGTTGTCCTTCTTGCCGTAACCAAAAACGAAGTAGGCGCCGCCGGCAACGACCGCCAGAACTATCGCGATCAGGAAAACTTTCTTCATACGTAGCTTATACGTCCCTCTTCCGGCCCTGCCGAAAATAGTTGTCCGCCTCCCAACCCTTAGACAATAACAAATTTCCGCCGCTTGCGGTCGGCAAATTGTGAAGATTTTTCGCTTGGGTAATCTCCGTCAGCGCTGGCGGTTATTGCGCGGCATGATCTGATCGAGCACTTCCCGCATCCCTTCCGAGATCAGCCCTCGGCGCATCGGCAACTGCGGATACGCACTCCACCAGGCATTGCCCTCGATAATCGTTGGCCCCTGATTCGTGATCGCCGTGTCAAAGCCCAGCGATCGCAACTGTGGCAATCGGCGCTGCGCCGCCCTCGCCAGCGCAATCGCCTCATGGTAGAATGGGAGCTTCTCCCCGACAATCTGCGCGCCGGTATCCGGGTGCTTCTCCAGCCACTCGATACGCCCCGGATGCTCAATCATCCCCGGTCCCAGCGTCCCATCCTCCGCGACATCGACCAGGAACGCTCCTTGCTTGACATTGTCCACCATCGCCCGTCCGCGTCCGAATTTCATCAGTGTCATCAGAATCTCGATCTCCCCTTGGTTATTGACAAATGTCACGACCCGCATCGTATTCGTGCAGTGCGGGTTGATGCGGCTGAGCATGTCGTGCTGGTGCACGCGCTCCTGCAAAACAATCCCCTCGCGCTCCAGCGGCTGCCCCGACCGGAACGCCTTCAGGCAGATCTCGCGAATACCCGCAAAATCATACTCGCGCCCGTCACCGGCGATAAACGTGTCGCCGCGCCGCTCGACTATCACCGTCACATCAAACCCCTTCGCCCCCGACGCGGGCTTGATCACAAATTCCGTCAGATTGTTCCGATCAATCACCCGCCGAAAATCTTCCACGCTGCGCAGCGGCTCCCGCTCCGGCGTGTACCCGAACTCCGGGTCGAACAGCCCGAAAACCCGCGGCGTGGTGATGCCGTACGAATTCATGTACACCCAGAACACCCACTTGTTCAGCACACCGCGCGCCACCT
>JADYYF010000034.1 GCA_020853795.1 Candidatus Zixiibacteriota bacterium | reverse complement strand
TGACTTGTCATTGCGAGGAGCGAACGTGACCTTAGCACCCCTTCCATCCTTCACCGCGACGAAGCAATCTCCGCCCCGATCTCTCTCACTCGCTGTAGTGCCGACTTCAGTCGGCAAACTCCTCCCACCGTTGCGGCAGGTCTTGATCCCGCGCTCCTCTGCCGTCGCGGTCTCCTCGGTACTCTCCCGCACGGGATTGTAACCTGCCGCTTCTTCACTTGATCTCAGAATCTACGACCAACCTGGATTCCCGCCTCCGCGGAGATGACGCTCACTCCCCTCTCCTCCTGGGAGAGGGGTCGGGGGTGAGGGCGCAACCCCTTCCCAATGAACACCTTGAAAAAAATCTCCACCCCAATCCCCCGACTCCACAAATCCCTAACCCCTTGATTCACAACATCCGCACCCACTACACACACGCGACTTTCACTACAACATCACTCCAAAAATCAGACCGTACCCCTTAGTAGAGGCCCTGATGTCGCCAGCGCCGCCCCGATCGTCTCGATGTTCGTTCACTAAGCCGTCGGTTGATGACGTCCAAGCAACCGCCGGTCACCGAGTCCCGGGTTTCGTGACTCAAAGAGATGATTCCCGAGGCCGCGCGCTTGAGGCAGCTCTCAAACCGCATCACGGTAATGCCTGATCCGGATTGGGCGCTCTCAATCTTTATGAGAGCAGAACATATGTAACAAGCACAAACAACGGAGGAACTTCGAAACCACCCCGACTTTGATCATTTCCGCAATCAGCGATCCTTCGGCAACACCTCCATGATGCGCCGCCCGTGCACGCAGTCGTCGATCAGCCGCGCCAGTCGCCGTTGCCGTGTCTCGTCTTTCTTGGCGCTGATCACCCAAAAACTCGCCGTGCGCTGATACCACGGCGGTTGTGCCTGCCAGTACGCCCATGCCATCGGCTCGGCCTTGATCGCCTTGACGACGTCGGCATCGACGACGCGTTCCTTCTTCTCGTACGAGTAATCGCGTTTCTTCGCCTGGCCCGCGTTAAAGGCCTTCAGCCCCGCTGGCTGCATCAAGCCGCACTGCTTCAACTCCCGCACGCGCTGAATATTGACCTTGCTCCAATTGCTCCCCGGCCGCCGCGGCGTAAAACGAATCTTGTAGCAATGCTCATCGATGCTCTTGCGGATCCCATCGATCCACCCGAAACACAGCGCCTCATCGACCGACTGCTTCCACGTGATGCTCGGCTTACCCGAGCCCACCTTATGGAATCCGACCCAAAGTTCATCCACGCTCGCATGATTCTTCGCCAGCCACTTACGGAAATCGCTTTGGGTCTTGAAATACTTGATCTCGTCCATGCGCCAAAAATACCTATCGCTGCCGCCTCTGACAAGCGCAACGCCGCCACATCGAGTGCGATTGCGACTTGACAAACTTGGAGTTTTTGCGTAACATTTGATCGTCAGAATCGACAAACACATTTCTGCAAACTCTTGAAGTCAGGTAATCACTCTACTCCTTCTTGCTAACGCTTTAGACTCGCTTTACCCAGATCCTACAGGAGGTAAAATGTCTAACCGTTGCAGTTCCTTTGTCTTTCGATTTCGCGGCGCAGTCGCTGGTTTGGCGGTGCCGATGCTCTTACCGCTCTTCGGATTGAATTCCGCGGTCATCGCACAATCGCCGGAGACCAACACGCTGATTAGCATGACGGTTCAGCGCAACCTGCATCCAGGCGGGTTGGCTACGATCGACATCAATCTCGATCGCTACGGCGCGGGACCCGCTTTCGCGGGATTCAAATTCCTGATCAATTACGATACGCAGTTGTTGACTTTGGTCGGAGCGGCACCCGGGGCGCTGATCGACAGCAGTGCCTGGGAGTACTTCAGTTATCAGACCGACGGCTTGGCTCCGGAAGTGGTTTGCGTCCGCCTAACCGCGATTGCCGATCTGCCCGGCAACGGCGACCAGCCGTCATCATACTTGGCCGGCAGGTCAGGAACCCTCGCTCGGCTGCAATTTCTCGCCGCGTCCGACACGGCTTACGATTGCTACTTCTTCCCGGTCAACTTCTACTGGAATGACTGTGCCGACAATTCCGTCTCGTCGTTGGCCGGCGATTCGCTCTATGTTGTCAAGGACGCCAAGGATTATTACTACTGGTCAACGTCGGTGCCGCCCACGAGTCTGCCTTCAGTTTACGGTCTCCCGGATTCCTGTCTCGCCGGACCGATCGCCGGAGCGACTCCCGGCCGCCAGCTCAGTTTTCGGCACGGCGGCGTTGATTTTGCTTGCTCCGACACTGTCGATCAGCGCGGTGATATGAATCTGAACGGAATCGCCAACGAGATCGCCGATTATAACATCTATTTGAATTACTTGCTCGAAGGCTTTGCGGCTCTCAATCCCGATCCGATCTTCCGTTTGGCGCAAATCGCTGCCAGTGATGTTAACGCCGACGGCGCGACACTGACCTTTAGGGATTTCGTCTACTTGTACCGCGTTGTGATCGGGGACGCCGTGCCTTTTCCCAAGCCCCGGCCGCTGACTCCGACTGCCGCCTTTACTCAGAACACGACTTCGAACTACGTTCGCGTCGACTTTCCCGGGGCGTTGGCCGGTGCTCGGCTGGTGTTTGACGGGGAGATCGCGCCAACTTTCTTCGTGCCCGCCGAAGATTCATTCGCAAATCACGTAGTTTTTGACGGCGTAAACACTCGCATCGTCATGGAGCCGCGCTCGACCATCAGCCATCCCTCCGGAATCTGGTTCACCTATATTGGCCCCGGCCAACTCAACTCGGTCGTGACCGCGGACTGGTTTGATTCCGAGATTCCGTGCCAAATCTTCGTGACGGCTGGTGCCGGCGCCTGCGGGGATGGCAACGGCGATGGTCAGACCAGCATCAGCGATGCCGTGCTCATCATTAGCTACATCTTCGCTGAAGGTCACTCGCCTTTCGACGTGCGCGGTGGCGATGTTGATTGCGACGCGCTCGTCACGATCAGCGACGCAGTGTATCTGGTGAACTACATCTTTGCCGGCGGCCCGGCGCCCTGCGGCAACTGCCCTTAACCGCATTATGTTGCGGCCAGCCCCGACATCACGGGGCCGGCCACTTGCAGTGCCTGCCGCCGGAACGAATCGCTTGCGCCACGCAGTGTGACACCTTCTATTTCCCATGCGCAACCTCGCCGCGCCCCGTTCGTACATCAGGAAACGATGATTTTGTGTAAGGAGTTACCGATGAAATCGCCGATTCAAGTTCACTGCCGCGAGCTCGCGATTCTGACGCTGGTTCTGGCGGCACTCAGCTTCAGCGTAGCCGCCGCGCAAACCGACACAGCTCTCACACCAACCGAACAAATCCAGCACGATGCCGCGGCCATGCAGCCACTCGTTAAGAGCGCCATCGCCAGGAACCTGCTGGTCGGTTACAGCACCTTGCCCGCGATCGCTTCTCCGCGCGTCGTGTACTACAATCGTGCCAAGCGAGATGCGCTCACCGAAGCGCAATTCACGGCTCAGGGCCTCGACACCACTTCCGGCTATCTGCGGCGCGAGTTCGGCGAGGACTTCTACTACTTCACGATGTACGGCACGCCGGTCGCCTTTTCCCGCGCCCTCGATCTTGTCGGTCGGGCCGGTCTTGAGTCGCTCGAGGGCGGCCGCATCTGCGAATTTGGCTTCGGCTCGATCGGTCAATTGCGCGCGCTCGCATCCTGCGGTGCCGAAGTTCATGGCATCGAGGTCGAACCGCTGCTGCGCGCCCTCTATAGCGCGCCCAGCGACACCGGTGCGGTTGCCCCCGTCGGCAAGTCCGCATCGGGCCGCGTCAATCTGTACTTCGGCTCGTTTCCAACCGACACCGGAATGACGCGCGCGCTCGGAGGCGGCTACGATCTGTTCATCTCCAAGAACACCCTCAAGCGCGGGTACATCCATCCCGAGAAAGAAGTTGATCCGCGCATGCTGGTGCATCTCGGCGTTGATGACTCCACCTTTGTCCAGCGCGTCTACGATTTGCTCAAGCCGGGCGGCTTCTTCATGATTTACAATCTCCATCCGAAGTACACGCCCCCCGATGCCGAGAAATACATCCCGTGGTCGGATGGCCGCTCACCCTTTGACCGGGGGCTCTACGAGAAGATCGGTTTCAAGGTGCTCGCGTTCGATATCAACGACACCGAATTCGCGCATACTATGGCCAAAGCCTTGGGCTGGGACACGCAGATGAATCTCGCCACCGATCTGTTCGGCATGTACACGCTCCTGCAACGACCGTGATCGTCCATCGGCAGGGAAATCCGGCGAACTTTGTGACGGGAAATCCGTAACTTCTTACTAAACTTAATCGATCCATGTTAGGAGAAGTGGTGATGCGTTTCTCATTCGATCCCCAATTTGACTGGCAGCGCCGGGCGCTCTTGCGCTCGACGGCCGCCGGCGGTGCAATCATTCTGGCCGGCGGTTCGGGGGCATTGCTTGCGCAAACCATCCCGGCGGATACGACTGCCACAACCAAGAAGCCGAAAGTCGACAAGGGGCCGCAAATCGAGGCCACGCTGGTCAAGGAGTTCGTTACGGTTGCTCATGGCAATCTGGATGCCGTCAAGCAGCTTCTGGCCTTCCAGCCGGCACTGCTCAACTCCGTTTGGGACTGGGGCGGCGGCGACTATGAAAGCGGGATCGAGGGCGCCTCGCACGTCGGTAATCGCGAAATCGCACTCTATCTGCTCGAGCAAGGCGCGCGGCCGACGATGTTCATGGCGGCGATGCTCGGGCATCTGGAAATCGTGAAGAATTTTCTGACGGCCTATCCGGCGTTGATCAACTGCAAGGGACCGCACGGCCTGTCGCTGATTCATCATGCGCGCAAGGGCGGCGAGCCGGCACAACCAGTACTGGCGTACTTGGAATCGTTGGGAGCCATGTAGGTTCGTGGGTCAGGATCCCCGCGATCCTGACGCTACGCTCGGTGCATCCGTTGGTAGGTCAGGATCCCTGCGATCCTGACGCCGCACTCGGTGTATCCGCTGGCAGGTCAGGATCCCTGCGATCCTGACGCTGCACTCGGTGCATCCGCTTGTAGGTCAGGATCCCTGCGATCCTGACGCTGACCTGCGCCATTCGCCGATGTGAATTCCCTCGCAAAGCTCTCAGGGTGTTATATCCCTCGTCGCCCGCTCGCATAAGATTTGCCACTGTTCCACCATGCGCCCGCAATGGGTCATTGCGAGGAGCGAACGTGACCTTAGCACTCCCTCCATCCTCCACTGCGACGAAGCAGTGTCCACCCGAATCTCTCTCACCCCCTGTGGTGCCGACTTCAGTCGGCAAACTCCTCCCGTCGCTGCGGCAGGTCTTGATCCCGCGCGCCTCTGTCGTCGCGATCTCCTCGGTACTCTTTCGCGCGGGGTTGTGACCTGCCGCTTTTCTGCTTGCTCTCAGCAACTCCAGCCAACCTGGATTCCCGCCTCCGCGGGAATGACACTATCTCCCCTCTCCTCCTGGGAGAGGGGCCGGGGGTGAGGGCGCACGCCTCCCGCGTCGGCACACACCCTCGATCTCCGACTTTCCACCGCCAGAGTTAGCAAAGAGGGCTTAGGGGGTTGTATTCTTTCCTCGCCGCGTCCTGTGTATCCACACCTGAAGAACCAGCCCCTCATCTCGCCACCACTAAACAAAAAACGGACAGCCCTTCAAGCCGTCCGTTCATAACTCCGTCGCTGCGACGATCTACTTCAGCAGCTTCGCCGTCAACTTGATCTCCGTCGCGGCCAGCGCTTTCGAAATCGGACAGCCGGTCTTGGAGGCGGCGGCGATTTCCTGAAACTTGGCCTCGTCGATCTTCGGCACACGCGCTTCGCACTCCAGATCGATCAGCGTGATCTTGAAGCCGTCGCCGACTTTCTCGAAGTGGACATTGGCAGTGGTGCTGACCTGGTCGGGCACAAAGCCGCTGTTGGCGAGCCCGGCCGAGAACGCCATCGAGAAACATCCCGCGTGCGCCGCGCCGATCAGTTCCTCCGGATTGGTACCGGTACCCGACTCGAAACGCGAGCTGAACGAATACGGCGTGTTATTGAGCACGTGTGTCTCGGTCGAGACTGTCCCTTTGCCGCTCTTGAGATCGCCCTTCCAGATGGCGGATGCTTTACGAATCACGAAAATCTCCTCTTCTTGAAAATGGATTCTTTCATATTCTCTTGTATTACGGCACAAAACTCGCGACGATTGGCAGAGATCACCGCAATTCGTTCAAGGAGGAATGCCATGAGCCGGATCATTCTTTGCGCCGCTTTGTTGCTGGCGCTGTGGGGCTGTCAGAAGAAATCCGAGACCACCGAGCAACCCGCGCAGTCGGCGCCCGCGCAGACCACCGCCGCGACTGCTTCGATCACCGACAGGACCTGGGTTCTGACCGAACTGGCCGGCGCCGTCATTGTGCCCGATGTCGCGCAGCCGATATTCATCAAGCTCGGCGCGGATGACACCAGCCTGACCGGCAATACGGGCTGCAATCAACTATCGGGGATCTTCATGCACAGTGCCGACACTTTGGTCTTTGCGCACATGGCGACGACCAAGATGGCGTGCGCGGGCGCGATGGAGCGCGAGACGCAGTTTCTCGCGGCGCTGGAGGCCGCCGTCACCTTCCATTTGCGCAATGGCGACCTCGAACTCTGCGACGCCTCCGGCAATGTCATCGTCAAATTCGCGGGGAAATAGCCCGGCCCTGGATCACAGCGTCGGGGCGGTGCTCGTCCCCGCCCGCTGCTCCCGCGCGGTCAGGAATGGCGGCGCCGGGATACATCGCGCGGTCAGGAATCCCTTCCTGACCGCACCGCTGCCGATGGATGCTCTTGTACACCGTAGGGGCCGGGTTTGCCTGCCGGTGATGATGGTCGTGGAGTAATGGGGGCACGCAGACCAGGCACCAACTTCCGGAGACACGTCTTTTTCGTGAAGATCTGTAGATCGTCAGCAGTATGTGATTCGGAACTACGAACTCACTTTGCGCACGGCCTTGAGCCTTCTAATCAAGGCAACTATGCCTATGATCGACGCGATTACTGTGGCCACCCCCGAGCCTATGAGAACAAAGAAGATCCAGCCCAATCCAGGTCCATCGTCCGATCTTGGCCAGACCGTTATGGCCATGAAGGCTGGAATGATTAGAAGACCATGCATCGTGACAATCGTTCGTACTCTTTGCCGTCGCGGCTGATCCAACAACAATTCCCGTGCTGAGAGAATTATGCATCCAAGAGCGCATGCGACAAAGGGTATAGTGAAGCCATAGAAATCATTTGGGAGAAGCCATCTCAGATATCCGCCAATTAACAAGCTGAAGAACAGAAGAAAAGCGGACCAGATCATTACGATGAACAACGATGCTTTCATTGGCTTGCCGCGTCTAAACTAATGTCCTTGCACGCCGTCAGCAAGGACTTCCCCATGAGGTCCACCCAGCAACTCAACTGCAGTGCCACAAAGGGTGGGGCATCTGCTCCAGATGTCAGGTTGCAGGTCGGGTGCCATATTCCGCGGCCAGCAGGCTGTAGAGGAGGTCATCATAGAGGACGCCGTTGTACCAGTGATGTTGGCGCAAGCGACCTTCAAGCTGGAATCCGAAATGCTCCAGCAGCGCGAGCGACGGCTGATTAAAGGCGCCGGTCTGCGCGGTGACCTTGTTGATATTCTCCTGCTCAAAGAGGTAGGGCAGGATCAGTGCCAGCGCCTCGCGCGTGAAACCCTGTCGACGATACGGCGGGCCGATCATGTAACCGACTTCGATCGAGTGATTGCGCTCGTTGAGATTGAACAGCGTCAGGCGGCCGAGGAATTCGTCATCGTTGCGCCGGCGCACCGCCAGGAAAATGACGTCGCGCTTTTCGAAGTGTTCTTTGACGTGCTCGACCACCTGCTCGATTGGCTTCCTGGTGAACGGCCGACAAGTGGTCATCTCCGGATTCGATTCCCAGTACCAGGTGTACCAAAGCGGGATATCATCGGCGATCATGTCGCGTACGATGACGCGCGGTCCAATCAGGTTGATGGGTTGCATGGATGAAGAAAGCGATTTTCGCCGATTGTACGCAAGGGAAGAGTTCGCCGACGATTCCACGACCGCCGCAGTTAAGTCCTTGACACTCCCCGCCGGGTCGCCATGATTGACCCATGCTTCCCGAATCCTTCGCGATTGTCGGCGCGATCATCGGCTCGGTCGGCGGCTTGTATTACCTCTACGACACCGTCGTCGGCAAAGCCCAGCCCAACCGCATTACGTGGTTGCTGTGGGGAATCTTCCCGCTGATCATCTTTGTGGCGCAGCGCGCGCAAGGCGTAGAGAGCATTTCCTGGACATCGTTTGTAGCGGGGTTTTTGCCGTTGCTGATTTTCGCCGCGTCCTACTTCAACAAGAAAGCCTACTGGAAAAGCAACCCGCGCGATTACTACCTGATGGCGGCGGCGGTCATCGGAATCATCCTCTGGGCGATTACCGACAATCCGAATCTGGCGCTGCTGCTTGCGCTGCTGGCGGATATTCTGGCGGCCATACCGACGCTGATCAAGTCGTGCACGCATCCGCACTCCGAAAGTTGGATTGGCTATGCGATCAGCGCCGTCGGATTCGGAATTGGTTTGTTGTCGGTGCAGAATTACAACTTCGAGAACACCACTTTCGTCGCCTACGTGT
>JADYYF010000033.1 GCA_020853795.1 Candidatus Zixiibacteriota bacterium | reverse complement strand
TACGGCTGTGCCCGCCGCACGAACTCAAATTGCGCCTCCGCCAGGTCCAGCTTGCGCTGGCGCGCATACACCTGCCCCAAATTCGCCTGCGCCTCGATCGAACTCGGCATGTAGCTCAGGTAACGTCGAAATTCTTCCTCCGCTTCCTGGCGCATGTCGGCCATCAGGTAAGTCTCCCCCTTACGAAAGATCGCGTCGTAATAGGTGGTATCGGCCTGGAACGCCCGCTCGTAGATGTCCGCTACCTGCGTGTACTCCTGCAGACGGTTGTGCAAGTCCGCATACTCGTCAAATACCCAGTTCGCCTTCGGATACTCTCGCATCAGATTGTAGAGGAGAGTATTGAGATCGGTGACCTTGTTGCGCCGCTTGTAGGAATTGACGATGAAGCGATACGGACGGTCGTCGCTCGGTGCCAGCCCGGCCGCGCGATAGCTGCTGACAATGGCCAGCGAATCGTTGCCTAACCGCAGATAGACCGACGCCAGCCCGCTGTGCGGCCGCGGCGAACGCGGATCGGATTTGGCCGCTTCCTCAAATTCCCGTCGCGCCGGCTCCATCACGTTCGCAGTCAAGTAGGCGTTGCCCGTGTAGATCCTGCCTTCCAACTCGGAGTTGATCCTGACCTTCGTGTCGAAAGCATAAATGATCCCATTGACCGCTGCGAACGCGATAACAAACACGACCAGATTGCGATAGAACCGCCGGAAATAGCCGGCGCGTATCAACGTGATCATGCCCCAAAATCCCGCTGCCGCCCAGATAATCACCGCCGGAATCGCCGGCAATCGCTGGTGGCTGAACGGCGAAAAGATCAACACCGCCGCCGTGAAAACGACCGCCAAAGCCGCCAGTGGACATTGCCCTTGCCGCGCTTGTCGCGGACCAATTGCAGCCAGTAGTGCCAGGGGCAGGAGAACCCCGAGCGGGAAGGCCACCCCGGAATCCCACAACAGCCACCGCAAGATCGGGCTCTGTTGCGCAAAAAAGTACAACGGCTTATCGAGCGCGACTTCGTAACCGCTGATCAGCAGCGCCAGTTTGCGCAACTCCAGCTTCAGCCAATCGACCGGGTGTGCGAACATATATCCGACCGCTCGTCCCGTCCAGAATGACCCAAAATTCTGCAACGGCACCTCGCGCCCGTTGGTACGGTTGGCCGCGTCGACGGCGTTCAGATACGACAACCCCGGCTCATCAACCGAATTCGGCAACCGAAAGTCGCGGCCGACGGCCTCCGCATTGTTCGCCACCGCCAGTCGCACCCCCACGTCGGTCAGAAACGGAACCGTCTCGCGGCCGATATCGTGATTGCGCATCACGAACGGCACGAGCGGCAGGATCACGGCCAGAGCGTAGGTCGCAACCTGTCCGCGCTTAACCCGTTCCGGCGCGCGCAGCCGCAGAAGCCACACACAAAGCACAATCGCCAACAACAACACTTCCGGCGCGTTGGCCGCCGCCAGCGCTAGCACCACTCCGGCTGCAAGCGGATAAACCCACCGTCGCGACGTCTCGAACATGATCAGCGCCCAGACTGCTGTTAGCGTCAGTACGATCGTCAGGGAAGTCGGCAACACTTCGGAGTCAAAGTAGATCAGCGGCCCGAACAGCGTGGCGCACAGTCCGGCGATCAACGCGACCGGCCGCGAATACACCCGCGTCGCGATCAGATAAATCAATCCGCACGAAATCGCTCCAAAGATGTTCTGTAGCAACAAGGGTAAAAACACATTCGCCCCGAGCAGCTTGTAGTTCGCCGCGATGAACAACCCGTACAGCGGCGCTTTGAACACCCCTTCATGCCCCAACTCCGATCCGTGACTCAGATACTGCGCAATCGTGTGATAGTAAATCGAGTCGAACGTGAGATAACTGAAGATCGGCGAAGCGGCAGAGGCGTACAAATGGATCAACCGCGCTACCAGTGCGACCGCTAAGACAATTGCGATATCGATCCACGGGAACCGCGGCGTCACTGTCTCGTCTGCTGAAATTAAGGGTTCGATCATGTGTCGCCTGATAATATCCAATCCAGCCGCAGGGGGCAAGACGAAACCTCCACCGTCGGCTTCTCGATTTTACCCGCATCGACGCGATCCGACGCGTGACTCTGCTGCCCCCGAGTATTATCTTGCCTCGATGTCGCTCGCCTGCTATCTCCATGTCCCCTTCTGCGCGAAGATCTGCACGTATTGCGATTTCTACCGCCTCGTCCACGACGAGGAATCGGAACACCGCTACGCCGACGCCATCGTTACCGAAATCACGCTCCGCTCACAGCAATGGCAGGCTCAAGCCGCGCTCGAACCCCACCGATCCGGTAATTCCGACCGGCCCCTGTTGCACACGATCTACTTCGGTGGCGGCACGCCTTCTGTCCTCTCGCCCGAGACTTGGGAACGCATCGTCACCGCCTTGCGCGACAACTTCGAGTTCGCGCCCGATCTTGAATTCACATCTGAAGCCAACCCCGAATCGTCCACGCCGGAGAAACTCTCCTGCCTGCGCGCTCTCGGCGTCAACCGCATCTCTTTCGGCGCCCAGTCCTTCGCTGCAGCAAATCTCTCCCGTCTCGGACGCCTGCATTCCGCGCAGCAGGTGGGAGTCGCTGTCGCTGCCGCCCGCAACGCCGGCTTCGAAAATATCTCGATTGACTTGATGTACGGCCTCCCCGATGAAACCGACGCCACCTTCTGCTCCGACCTCGAAGCGGCCGTCGCCCTCAAACCCCAGCATGTCTCTTTCTACTCGCTGATGCTGGAAGGCGCCGTCCCGCTGCGCTATCAGGTGCAACGTCGTGAAGTGACCTTGCCTGACGACGACGTCATCGCCGAGCGCTACCTCCATGCCATCGCATTCTTCGCCGCCGCTGGCCTGGAACACTACGAGATTTCGAACTTCGCGCAACCCGGCCGCCGCTGTCGCCACAATCTCGCCTATTGGGAGGCCCGTGATTACCTCGCCTTCGGACCCGCCGCAGTCGGAACCATCGGCGACCGCCGCTACAAGAACGATCCCGATATCTTCCGCTATGTGCAGTCGCTGGCGCAGAAGCGTTTGCCCCCCGCTGATGTCGAGGAGATCACTCGCGGCAAACGGCTGATCGAGACGATCATGCTTTCGCTGCGCACTCATCGCGGCCTCGATCATCGCTCCCTCGCCGCCACGTTCGACTATGACATCCTTGTTGCGCGCGCCGATCTGATCGCCGCCCTCCAGAAAGATGGTGACGCCGTCCTCGACGACGCTTTCCTCCGCCTCACCCCGCGCGGCTTCTTCCGCTCCGACCTGATCATGTCCCTCCTCCTTCCCAACACTGTCTGACCCGATTGCGCCTTGCGCCAATCTACCCCTGACGCCGCCATCGCCGATGTTTGTCACTGCGAGGAGCAACTGCACCGTGTCACTGCGAGGAGCGAACGTGCACTCAACGCCTACTCGATGCTCTGCCGCGACGAAGCAATCTGATTCCGGTATCCCACCGCCTGCGTAGCGTCCCGAGGAACAAGGGATTGCGCTGGGTCGGACAAAACGAGGATTTGCGGTGGGATGAAGATGAAGGCGACGATTCTCCTCGTTGCGGCAGGTCTTGATCCCGCGCACCACCCAACTGACCACGTCTACTGCACTTGCCCGCGCGGGATTGTGACCTGCCGCCTTCGTTCTTCCTCCGAGAGGCTGCGCCGATCCTGGACTCCCGCCTCCGCGGAGATGTTGCCAACTCCCCTCTCCCTCTGGGAGAGGGACCGGGGGTGAGGGTCGAATCGCCGCCTCCAAACCAGAATCCACTAACCAATATCTCACGCCCTCGCCACTCTCGCCGACCACGCTTCCCCCGTAGCAGAAGGGGCCAGGGGGTTGTATTGACTCAACTCGAATTGCCGGCATCTCCTAACGCCGAAGTTCCGCACTCTACCGCCCCTCATTGCGAGAACTGCCATTGCGCTGTCATTGCGAGGAGCGCTCGCACTCTCACCAATTTTCACCGCCCTCCGCCGCGACGAGGCAATCTGCTTTGATTTGAGTAGGGCAGATCTCCTTGCAGACGCATACTTCCATCAGCACCATCTTCAACGGAGATCTGCCGCACCGCCTATTTCCTTCCCACTGCAACGCCGGCTTGAATCGGCTCAAGCTTGGTCGCACGTGGGCCCGACTTCAGTCGGCTCCCGCTTGGTCCACTGTAGTGCCGACTTCAGTCGGTTTTCGCTCGTGCGCCAACACTTCTCGCGCCGCTACACCTTTGCCGTTGCGGCAGGTCTTCCCGCGGAGCACCATCGACTCTCAACATATCACAGACTTCGCGCGCTTCGTGGGGCGACCTGCTGCTCACCTGAACTGCAAACAAGTTCGCGACCAACCTCGCTCCGCGCAATTCCGGATGAAGCCTTTCCTCCCCTCTCCCTCTGGGAGAGGGGGCAGGGGTGAGGGTGCTTGGCTCCCCCTACCCCGACTAAAACCTTGTCCCTCCAGTTCAACCGAGATATATTGTTGCCGGTGCTTTCCATCATCGACAAACAGAAGAGCGCTCGCCCCGAAGAGGAAATCGAGTCGGCCAATCGCTATGTCGCCGGCCAGCGCGATTACTACAAGCAGGTCGACACCTGGATCAATCAGGTCACCCGCCTCTCGGTCTGGCACTTCGTCGACCCGATCGAGGACATCAACTCGATCGTGCACCTCAAGCTGTTCTCCTCGCTCAAGGCCGGCAAATTCCGCGGCGAGTCCACCTTTCGCACCTACGTCCAGCGCGTCGCCCGCTACACCTGCATCGACCAGGTCCGCAGCCAACGCGTCCAGCGCGCCGCCGATCCGGACGACTTGCCCGCACCCGCCGGCGACGACGCCCCCGACGTCATCCACGAACGCTCCGTCGAGTACAAGATTTTCCTGAAAATCTTCCGCTCGATCGGCGCCGAATGCCAGAGACTATGGCGGATGGTCTTCTCGGAGTCGTTGAACTACAAGGAGATAGGCGAAAAACTCGGCCTGCCGGAGGGTACCGTCAAGCGTAAGGTGCACGAGTGCAAGAAGATGGCGATGGAACTGAAGGAAAAACTGATTTAGTCTGAACCACAACCCCTGCCTTCCGACAATTGCTCTGGAAGGAGATATTGGCGATGAGTGTCAACGACGAGATTACAGCCCTGATTCCGCTGCTGGTGCAGGGAAAACTCAGCCCGCAGGACGCCGAACGCGTCCAGGCCGCGATTGCTGCTTCGCCGGAACTGGCTGCCGAACGCGCTTTATGGCAGGGAATTCACTCCATCCGCCGCGACCTGCCGAAGTACGAGTTTTCGTCTCATCCGACGCCCGAACTCCTCGACCGTTTTGCCCAGGGCCGCCTGAATCAACTTTCCGCCGAGTATTCCGAAATCACCACCCATCTCCAGCAATGCCCGGCCTGCACCGAAGATGTCGAACTTCTGCGCCAGGCCGTGAAATACATCCCGGAAGAACGCTTTGAGCCGAACCCGTCCGCTGCCCCCGCCAAGATCTGGTCGATCTTCGCCGCCAAAACGATCTCGCGCATCATCGTGCCGATCGCCGCAGTGCTCGTGCTTGTCTTTGCTTCGGTTGTAATCTTCAACCGCCCCGGCGGCGACATCGCCCGCATCGAGCTGTTGCCGCAGTTCGAGAAGCGCTCGGTCTTTGATGCCGGCAATCTCCCCGAGATGCAGGTCTCGCTCAAGAAATCCACTCGCGAACTCGTCTTCGCGTTCCCGACCGACCGCGTCGACGTGCCCGACTACCATTACGACATCGATCTGCTCCGCCGCGGCGGCGAGGCCGCCACTCTGGCCCTCGACAATCAGCGGCTCGAATGCACCCCGACCGAATTGACCAATCAGTGTGAACTCAAAGTCACCGACACCAAGGTACTCGACGCTCTCAAGCAGGGCGGCAGCTTCTCGCTCTCCATCAAAGAAGAGTTTCCCGAAGGCACCAACCTTCTCCCCGCCGAGTACGAATTCTACTTCAAAGTCACCGTGCAGGACTAAAGACGGCGCTCAGAATTGTTGTTGATCGGCTGACAAGACCAGCCTAATTTCTGCGAGATTCTCGATAGAATTCACGAGTACTTTGCCCATGCCCTTTTGGACCTGGTTTTTTCTGATCGTTCCGCCGCTGGTGCTGCTGACGCTGGAAATCATCCACTATCGCCGCAAGGATGAGGATTCGTAAGCGTGGATCCGGCGTTAATCGGCTTCATCCTCTACCTGGTCGTCGTCCTCGTGGTCGGCTTCGTGACCGTCCGCCTGACCAAAACCCTCGATGACTTCCTGATTGCCGGCCGCAAACTCGGCCCCTGGGTCGTCGCCATCTCCGAACGTGCCTCCGGCGAATCCGCCTGGCTGCTGATCGGCCTGCCCGGAGTCGCTTGGGCCTCCGGCTTTTCCGCCCTCTGGCCCGCCATCGGCTGCACCTTCGGCATTCTCTTCGCCTGGGTCTTCGTCGCCCGTCGCCTGCGCATCATGTCCGAAAAACTCGGCGCCATCACCTTGCCCGACTTTTTCGAAGCCATGCTCGGCGACCACTCCAAGATCATCCGCGTCGTCTCGACCTTGGTGATTCTCCTCTTCTTCACGATGTACGTCGCCGCGCAATTCATCGGCGCCGGCAAAGTCCTCAACGTCAGCTTCGGCATCTCCCAAACCTGGGGCATGATCATCGGCGGCGTCATCATCATCATCTACACCGTGATGGGCGGCTTCTTCGCCGTCGCCTGGACCGACCTCTTCCAGGGTCTGCTCATGGTCGCCACCCTCGTTATCCTGCCGGCGGTCGCGCTGATCGAAATCGGCGGCCCCGCCGCGATGGTCGACAAACTCCACGCCGTCAGCCCGACCTTGCTTACCGTCACCGAAGGCAAATCCGGCTGGGCGATGTGGTCGGTGATCATCGGCGGCCTTGCCATCGGCCTCGGCTACATGGGCCAACCGCATCTGGTCGTCCGCTTCATGGCAATCCGCAGAGTTTCCGAACTCAAACGCGGTTCCCTGATCGCCATCATCTGGGCGGTCCTCGCTTTCTGGGGCGCCGTCCTCGTCGGCATCTTCGGCCTGGCCCTCTACTCCAGCGGCACCATTGCCGATCCGGAACAAATCATGCCGCACATGGTGCGCGACCTGCTGCCGGCGTGGCTGGCCGGCATTTTCATCTCCGGCGCCATCGCCGCCATGATGTCCACTGCCGACAGCCAGCTCCTCGTCTCAACCTCCGCCGTCGCCGAGGATGTCTACCACCGCATGATCAACCACAACGCCTCCCAAAGCCGCCTGGTCTGGCTGTCACGCATTGCCACGATCGCTATCGGCGCCGTCGCCTATCTGCTCGCCTTCACCGCCGAGGATACCGTCTACCGCTTTGTCCTCTACGCCTGGGCCGGACTGGCAGCTTCCTTCGGACCCGCATTGATTCTGACGTTGTGGTGGAAACGTATCACCAAGTGGGGCGTACTCGCCGGAATGATCTCCGGCACGCTCGTCGTGATTTTGTGGAAATCGGTTCTCGACCTTTCGGGCTTGCTCTACGAACTCGTCCCTGGCTTCATAGTCGCGCTGGTATTGGTAGTTGTCGTCAGCCTTCTGACCCCAGCAGCGCGCGCCCGACGCTCTGCTTAACCTCTCTCCAACGCCTCACCCACAACGCTAATTCGCCGCCCCCGAACTCGTCAACACGAATGGCGACCAATAAAACGGATGCCGGTGCTTGCGCCGCGGCGATGACAACATCTCCAACTTCGCCGCCCGCAGCGCCGCAGCATACCCATTGTCCAGATGGCGATAGAACGCGCGCATCAAAGTTGCCGTCGCAAAATCCTCAACCTCCCACAACGAAACGATCAAGTTGTGCGCCCCCGCCTCGAAGAACGCCCGCACAAACCCGTTCATTCCTTCGCCTAATTCAAACTCGCCCCCGCCCGACTCGCACGACGACAGCACCACCAGGTTGGCATGCAGCTTCAGTTTGCGGATGTCTGCGATCGTCAGATAATCGCCGCCGCCCTCCAGCGTGTCCTGCGACAGCCAGATCTTCGAGCGCAGCGGATCGTCGTAGTGGATGCTCGAATGCGTGGCAAAATGCAAGTAATCGAAGCTCCCCAAATCCTGACGCCCCAGCGCCGCGCGCGTCGCCGCCGCTCCCGCTAAACTGCTCACCCGTTCCCGACCCAGTGCCTCCGCGATCCAGGCGACTTCATCATCGGCGTAGGGAAGTTGTCTCATCGCCGCCCCGCGCCGCGGATCGGCAATCGCCAGCAACCGTCCCTTCCGCCCCGACTCTGCGCCGCTGGACATCTGAAGCAGATGCAGCGACGGCACCATCACGACGTCGCTCGCCGCAATCAGGTAGTCCCCACTGACGCGCAGCGCCTCGAACGGCACCAAACTCAAGGCGGCGTCGGCGCTGATGAACAAATGCTGATAACGTCGGTCTTGCAGGAGTCTGACCGGAAGCACTATCTCTCCGAGGTACTCCGCAGCGAGACTGACGCTGTCCAGCAGCGTCTCCTCGCTGATCGATTGCTGAATGACCCGGCTGAATCGCGTCACCGCGCGCGTGATCTCCGCCCGCCCCGGCAACACCGTCACCGTCGCGCCGCTTTGGTCAATGATCACCAAAAACGACCGCTCCGGCGCCAGCAAATAACTGAACACGGCCGTGTGCTCGTCGCTTAACCCCCGACGGATCTCGGCGACCGAAAGATCTTGCAGCTCATATGCGGCCGGATTGACAATTCCGGCCCGGGCAAGCCGCAGCCGCCGTAACTCACTCTCCACCTGCTCTGCCTGTCGGCGCGCGCTGTTGGATGGCGATGCCGTCGCATCGCGACCCAGCACCGTCTCCAGGCTGTCCAGGGTTGCCAGCAGACGCCCCTCGCGCGCACTATATCGGTCTCCGGGCGCAGTCGGTGCTTCCAGCGCATCCAGCAAGCTCCGTGATTTAGCCTTCTCGCTGTAGAGTAGCATCGAGTCAACCCAACCGCCGTCGCTGCTACGGCGATACAGCTCATAGTCGGTGGCAATCAACTTCTCGTACACAAATCGCGATTGCGCCTGGTAGATGCTGCGCAACTGCAGATCCGGCAGCGCCGATCGCGTATGCTCGATCTCCGCCACCAATTGCGCCAGCTCGCCGCGAGCATCAGCCCACTCACCTGCGTCAAATGCGCACAGAGCCTTCAGTAACGCTATTTTCTGGGCATTGATCCTCGTAGCTCCGCTGATCGGCATTTGTTGGGCTTGTTCTTGGTACTGCTTTGCCTCGGACAGCCGCCGACCCTGGCGGGCCACTTCCGCCTTGAGGCAGAGCAAATCAAAGCGCCGTTGCGTGCCGCTGCCATCATCGCTGACCAATGCCGAATCAATCCAACCCATCGCCTCTTCCGTCTCGCCGCGCGCGCTGCCGAGCCGCGCCAGTGCGAGGAAAACCAATTCCCAGTCGCCTTGATCCCGCGCAACCCCGGCCACGATCGCCGCCTGCTGGAGATACTCCGCCGCGGTCGCAAAATCCCCGGCCGTGGTGTAGATGTCGGCCAGATTTACCAGCGTTCCGAGCGACTGCCCGCCCATCTGCAATTGCCGCCGCAGCGTCAACGCCTGACGATACGACTCCTCCGCGCCTTCGAGATCGCCGAGTCGCTGTTGCAGCGCGCCGAGATTGTGGGCGATCGTCGCTGACGCCGGACGCTGGCGCAACGATTCCGCCAGCGCTTGTGCCCGCAGATACGTTTGTAGCGCCGCGCGGTAATCGCCTACCGCTACATCCAGTGAAGCGAGATCCTGCAGCACCAGCAGTTGCAGACGACGATCGCTTTGGATCGCTGGATCGGCTGCCGCTTGCTTCAGCAGCAGAAGCGCCGAATCGGTTGCTCCGCCGGCGCGCAACATCGCCGCCCGGCAATAGTCGAGTCGTCCCGCTGTGGCCATCTGCGGATTCGCCGCCGCCAAACTCTCGGCTTCTGCCAGAAGCCGGCTCATCGTGTCAAGCGGCTGCACACCGGCAAAAGTCGGAATGATATTAAACAGCGTCTGCAGCGTCGCCGCGCCGTCATTCGCCTCCCGTCGTAACCGCAGCGCTTCCGCCGCAAACTGATAGGCGCGCTCCCGGTCGTCGAACACCAGGTAAATCGCCGAGATGTTGCCCAGAGTCTCGGCAACACCACGCCGATCTCCGATCTGCATCCGGATCACTCGCGCCGAATCAAAATACTCCCCCGCTGCCAGATACTTCCCTGCTCGCTCAAGGTGACTGCCGACCAGATTGAAGGTTCTCCCGGTGCCGTCCCAATCACCGAGTGCACGCGCAGACCGCAGGGCACGGTCCAATTGCCGCGCCGCTGCATCGAATGATCCCAGGCGCGAGTACAGATCGCCGCCGTGCTGTCGGCAGATAACTGCAGCGGCGGTGTCACCGAGACGTTCAAAGTCATCGCCGAGCGCGGCGAATCGGCCTGCCACAACCGTATCTGCGGTCGCTGCCCCCAGCAGCGCACTCAACTCCTGGAATCGCTGCTTCAGAAGCGGGCGTTCAGGGTTCTGCGAACTGCGCCAGATCCGATACCTTGAGCATTGCCGAAGATAGAAGCTGTCGGCAAACTCTTCGGTCAGCGCCGTGGCCATCTCTTCGGCCTCGCGCAGTGCACGGGCGTCTTCAAAATCGAAGTAACGCTCAAGCCGTTGTTGGATCGCGCGATACAACTGGAACCGCGAATAGGTGGCGCTGTCCGCCGGTTCCGGTCGTGCACCATCGACCGCATTTAATCCGACTACTGCTGGCAGAAGCAGAAGGGGCAGTAACAACCTTGTTCGCATCGACCTCAATGTTAAGTCCGTTCACCACCGTCGGCAAGTTCATTGCCGCTGTCGATCTTGTCCCAAAAAGTCTCCGTTCACGCAAAAATCCCTTTAATTGCCGCTGTCGGGCCGATATATTGCCTCCGTCCGATTTACTCGGTGGGCCGTGATTGCTATCACCGCCTGCTTTCCTTTTACCTTTGATGAGTACGGTTATGACGAATCTTAATGATGAGAAGATGGCTCCAGCGCTGCTGCTGTTGAAAACCACGAATCCGGAACTGCGCACTGACCTGATCGCAAGACTCCTTAAGTTCGATCATGTGGTCACCTGCGAAGCCGTTGACGGCGACTTTGACATTATCGCTACCATCGAGCCCCTCTCCGGAGTTGGCCTGGACCATTTCGTCAGCTCTATGGTCAAGCCGTTACCGGCGGTTGCCAGGACCGAACTCTGCCGCGTCGACACACTGGTAGACAACGATCATGTCCCGCCAAACGACAATCCAATCGCCGAATCGTATCTCTTTGTCGAGGTCGACGACAGCCGCTTCCAGACCGTTTTCCAGGCAGTAAGTCTCTTAAGCGCAACAGCTTCCTGCCAGGTCGCCGAACCGCCGTGCTCGCTCATCGTCCGCATGCGCGGTTCCAACTTCGATTTCCTCAATAAGGTAGTTAACGAAAAAATCCGCCCGCTGCCCGGTGTCCTCCGCGCCCGCCAGCACAGAATCATCAAGTTAGCCGGCTTCTGAGCCGATCTCCTTAATAGGATTAAAACAATCCCGATACTATGACAGGCTCGATTGACAAATATATGACCAAAACCGGACGATTTCGCTTGCGATTTTTTTCACATGCTGTTAGCTTTCTGCCGCATGACCTTAGGGAATTTGCGACCATAACCAGCGATAGGCGACCGTTAACGTGCTGTCACCCGGAGACCGCAGTCTATGGACACTAAACAAGACGAATTCAAACCTTTCAACGTCGACATCTGGAAATACGACGGCCACGCCGGTGCTCTGATTCCACTGCTGCAATCAGCTCAGGACACTTACGGCTACATCTCCGAACGCGCCATCGACTACATCAGTCACGTCACCGGAATCCCGCCGGCGGAGGTCTACGGTGTGGTCACCTTCTATGCGCAATTTCGCACCAAACCCCTTGGTGAAAAAGTTATCAAGGTCTGCAACGGCACGGCTTGTCACGTCAACGGCGTCAAAGAAATCGCCAACACGCTTTCCGACGAACTCGCCATCAGCTACGACGAAACCACCGACGACGGCAAATTCAGCATGGTCTCGGTAGCCTGTCTTGGCTGCTGCTCACTGGCACCCGTCGTGATGGTCAACAACGAAACGTTCGGCCGCCTCACGCCGATTCGAACCCGCAAACTCGTCAAAGATCTGCGGCGCAAGTAGGGAAAGGCTGAAGGAATATGCCATCGAAGACAGTCATGGTCGGTCTGGCCACCTGCGGAATTTCCGCCGGCGGCGAGAAAGTCTACGAAGCCTTTCAGAAGGAATTGCAGGACGGCGC
>JADYYF010000032.1 GCA_020853795.1 Candidatus Zixiibacteriota bacterium | reverse complement strand
AATTGATCTGGATGGAGAGGTAGAGTTCCGGCAGTTCGAGTACGCTCTCCGGGATCGGTAACGTCGCTCCGACACGACAGCTCAAAAGCCCAGCTGCTACATAGAGCACTTGGCTCTCGCTCCACAGTGGCGACCCTCCGAACGGCAGTGAATACGCCCGAAACGTGAACGTGTAACTGCCGTCGGCAACAAGTGCGCCGGTCGAGTCGGTTAGACGCGCCTGATAGTTGAAGGACTCTGGAACGGCAAACAGACTGGCGAAAGCAGTAACGACAATTGCCGCGATTAGAGTAATGATCCTAACCATGATGTGCATCGTCTCCAGAATTAGAATGCAGGTAATGTTGTGGCCCCGAAATAATATAGTACATCGGTTGATTTAGTCAATATTTAGGATGACCCCCCCCCTTGCCTCAGTTGCGGCCCTCTGTAAGCAAACTGCGCCTGCGAGGGCGTTAAACGGTCCGCTCTTCCAGGCTCGGTGGCAGCATGTCGGCTCCGCTTTGGATAATCTATTTCACAGCCGAGGGGGAGTGCTTAGACTGATTCTTCGATGCGTAGCGCGCCAGCACCTGCGCCAGCGTCTGTGTAAGTTCGAGGTTCTTGAACGGCTTCGCGAAAAATCCGTCGGCGCCGGCAGCGATGACCTCTGATGGCGTAAACTTTCCCGAATAGCCGGTCATCACAATCACTGGCACTCCCGCATAGGTGGCTTTCACTTCGGCCATTAACTCCAGCCCCGACATGCCGCTCATCATGATGTCGGTTACCACCGCGTTGATTCTTTCCTGCCTGAGGATTTCGAGCGCAGTCTCGGCCGAGTTGGCCGTCAAGACGCGATAGCGCTCGAGTTTCAGATGCTCGGACAAGATGTCGGCGATCTCCGGCTCGTCGTCCACCACCAGCACTGCTTTTTTGCCTTCCCGTTGCCCACGGAGAAGCTTGGACTCTAATGTTGCTTGCCCGATCGGCAACACCAGAAATTCGAAGGCGGAAAGGCTGCGAAATTGAGCAATCTGGTCATGCGTGAACCCCGTGGCCGCGAGGATGATCGGAACCTGCAACAGTCGCCGATCGTTCTGTCGCCGCGATAAGAGCTTGAGGGCGCATTTGTCGGAATAGCTGACATCCAGAATCACCACGTCAATTGCGGAGTCGTCGATCAACTGAGTCAGCACCTGACTGCAGTTCTCCAGCGCCAGAACCTCGTGATTCATCCGCCTAAGTTGCTCAACGAAGCTGGTCCATTGCCTATCGTTGGAGCTGGTCACCAAGACTTTCACGCTTGTCCTCCCGACAGTCAATTCAAGTGCTTCTCACGCGCCCACCAACCGAACTCCTGCAATTATCGACCAATCGCGGCATATACTTAGACACCTCGACTCGAAGTTCCTTCCCCGCGCTTTCAATAAACCCTTTCCTGGCACCGTCAAGAATCCCTTCCTGACGGCTAAGTTCGCTGTCACTCAAGCCTGATCATCAGATCATGCCGAGTTGCGGCAGGTCTTGAGTTCGCACATTGACCACAGCACAAATATGCTCTCGCTCGTTCAGCCCGAAATTGTGATCTGGCGCCTTTAACCCCGACCCGGGAATCAGTTCACCTCAACAGACCTACCGCGATGGCACGTTGACCAGTCTGCTCCGCCTACCGGTGGCTTCCCGGCCATTTCTAATTATGCAAGGGAGCTGGAGGCGCAGAGGAACCCGTCGCTACCCTCGCCGCCAGCGCATCCAGCTTCTGCTCAAGCTGATGGATCGTGACACGCTGCTGCTTGATCCCCTCCAACAGCAGCGGCACTAACCGCGAATAATCCACCGCATAGTATCCATCCGGACCACTCGAAACTGCATCCGGCAGCACCCGGGCCACCTCTTGGGCAATTAGCCCCGTCTGCTCATCATCACTCAAGCCGTGGTGCTCGCGAAATTCAGGTTTCCAGCGATAATGCACACCGTGAAGCTGGGATATCAACTCCAGCGGATCATCGATTTGCCGAATGTCTTCCTTCAACCGTTCATCCGACGGGCAGGCAACATTGGTAGCACAGACTTTACCAAAGGTCACGATGTCGCCGTTCTGCGCGAAGGAGATGACAGTGTTGTTGGTTGTGGTTCGGAACTGAAACCCGTTCGGCGTGGCAAAGTTGTTATAGACAATGCCGCCGTCAATGTTCGATGTGGCATTCCCGAACAGGATGCCGCGCTCGCCGCCATTGGGTGTCAAGATTGAGAGGTACGAGTTGAAAGAACTCTCGAATGTCGCCAGAGTATATGGCAAAGGTCCAGTCGAACCGGAAGCACCCGCCTTAACGTGGAGAAGGCTCTGCGGCGCATTGGTGTTGATGCCGACGCCTCCGGCGGCGCGAACCAGGAACTGATTGTCCCCGGTCGAACCAAATGGCAGAGTCGAAGAGCTATCGGACCAGACGAAAGTGCCGAGGTGCCGGGCTTTGGCGCCAAAGCCACCCGCAAATGAGTAGCGTCCGGCGGCAACATTGTCGCGCCCGCCCGGCACGACTGCGAACGCCGCGCTAGCCGTGTCGGACTCGCCGCCGCAAACGACAGCGCCCACATCGGAAGCAACATTACCGCTGCCGCCACCGATGGAAGCTGCCAGTCCTGAACAGCTGTTGTTGACTCCGCCGACAATCGCGGCGCTGAATCCTGACACCCGGTTGAGATATCCCCCTCCAATCAGACCGTAGCCGCCGGTGACGGTATCCGCCGAGCCGCCGCCGATGAAGGTGTAATTGCCAATTGCTGAGTTGATGAAACCGCCGCCTACGACCGCAACATCGCCGGCAGTATGATTGGACTGGCCCCCGGCAATGACAGAGCGAAAGCCCGCGGCGGAATTTCCAAGTCCGCCACCCACGACGACATCGTTGTTCCCGGCCGTATTCTGGGCTCCACCCCCGATGTGACTCGAAATTCCGATTGCCCGGTTCCCCAGACCACCGCTGATGTTGGAATACGCGCCGACGGCAGCGTTCGACTCGCCCAGCGCCACAGCATGGTCTCCAGACGCCGTGTCGGCAAGTCCGACGGCAAAGGCGTCGGCACCTGAGTTATCATGACCGGCGCCGATGGCGACTTTGCTTGCGATCACGCCGCCAGTAGCGCCGTCAACTGTCGCAGCGCGGAACGCGTAGGGTACGGTAACCATCATCACCCGCGGAACTAACTCAGGGTCGGTGCCCACCTTGATGCCGAGGTACCGGGTCGGACCGGAAAAGACCGAATCCACGATTGGCGTCACAGTGCCCAGCAGTACGGAGAAAACTCCGTTCACCACCGTGACGGTTCGTGATTCGCTCCAGAGCACCACCCCGCCGCTGGAGACATCATAAATCGCAAATGCGACGCTGTAATCCCCGTCGGCGAGGGGCGTGCCCCCCGGCTCCGACAGTCGGCCTTGATAATTCATCGCCGTGGGAACGGCTGCAGCTGCCGTGACCAGCGGTAGGAAGAGTAAACACATGCCAAAGGTAATCATTCTCATCGAACACCTCATCGGACTCATGATGTCCAGAAAGTTTCGGAATATTCCTGACTTGACGTAATCGGCCAGTGCCCGGGATTGTGGGACGGGGAAATACAGACTAGCAGGCACAGGCCTGAGGAAATATAGTATGTGGATTTATAAAGTCAATATTGTGAAAAATCCGGTGAGTCAACCCGCCACGGCTCTCAGATCAACGTAATTGCGGGACGACTTGATTTCGCCCGCTGACCGCTTCTCCCATTGTGCTCACTGTTTCTCTGTACGGGATTTCGGAACGGTTGCGGCAGGTCTTGACTCCGCGCATCGACTGCGACACCCCTATGCTCTCACCCTCTCAGCGCGAGATTGTGACCTGCCGCCTGTGACCCCTTCCTCAGACAGGAATGTCTGACCTACCGATGGGTGGCATCGGGTTTAAGGCTTCAGGAAGTATCTGCGGGAACGAGCGACGGAATGCTGGAAACGCGACCTACGAACCATCAGAGTCGAGTTTCGATTTGCATCTGGGGCATACGCAGAAATCTGGCCCATACAGAAGTTCGCCGCAACTCGAACACCTGAACACATCGAGTTTCGACTTGCATCTGGGGCATTCTCCGAAATAGGACTCATTAAAAGACTCGCCGCATTCCGAACAGCTGTAAACGTCGCTTTGAAGCATTCTGTTGATATCTCCACTGAACTCAAGTCCGTTCTGCTTTTTGAGCAGTCTCACAATATCCGCGCCAGCACGCAAGAGCACTGAGACGATCCATCCTTGAATAAACGCTCCCACTCCTACCGCAACCCACGTTGGACTCAAGCCCTCTTCTGCCCAATCATCGTATTCACTGTCCTTAGTCACCATGCCAGAGACAATCAGCGACGCAACGGCTGCGACGACTGCAATGACCAAAACAAGGCCCCTTGCTTGGTCAAGGTACGACTCACTTCCCCTAGCATATTCTGTCACAGTCGACTTAACTACATATGCCATGATTGTTCCTCCTTATTTATGTGCCTCGCACGCTGTTTCAGCCTGTCGTGCGGACAGGTATCATATCATAGTAGACGGTCGTGTCCACTTCAAGCGTAGATTATCGTACACACGACTAATCAGTTTGAAACATAGCTACCGTCGCCGGGTCAATACCGGTCGCAGAGATCTCCTCAGCGAATGTGGCGAAAACTGCAATCCCCCACTTTCACGAATCTGGAGTCCTGAACTTTGCCAGTCATAGATCCAGCCTTGACGGTCCCGATCAAGAAGTACACACATGGGTGACTCATTACGACTCACAATCAAAAACCCCCGCCTCTTTCGAGACGGGGGCCTTCTCATTTAACCCGGCAGCGATCTACTCTCCCACTGACTTTCGCCAGCAGTACCATCGACGCGGTGAGGCTTAACTTCTGTGTTCGGAATGGGAACAGGTGGGACCCTCACGCTATGGCCACCGGAAAATTCTATTAACCAATATCAGAGGCCGATGCGGATCAACGCATGATCAGAAAAGCTTTTGGGATTTTGAGAAATCACTGTAGTCCCGTGTTGTGACTGTCGCGTCCCCCACCGCAAGCGGCGGGCACCGACAACATCACAGTACACAGACGTACGTTGATCAAATCGGTCGCGAGGGGCGGGTTTGATGCTCCCGCCCGTTCCCGACAAATCTTAGATCAAGTCTCACGGCAAATTAGTACCACTCGACTGAACCCCTCACGGGGCTTATATCTGTGGCCTATCAACCTGGTCATCTTCCAGGAGCCTTTAGGTCTTGCGACAGGGAAATCTAATCTTGGGGTGGGCTTGGCACTTAGATGCATTCAGCGCTTATCCCTTCCGGACACAGCTACCCTGCCATACCACTGGCGTGATAACAGGTGTACTGGCGGTCCGTTCGACCTGGTCCTCTCGTACTAGGGTCAACTCCCCGCAAATTTCCAACGCCCGCATCAGATAGAGACCGAACTGTCTCACGACGTTCTAAACCCAGCTCACGTACCACTTTAACTGGCGAACAGCCAGACCCTTGGGACCTTCTCCAGCCCCAGGATGTGATGAGCCGACATCGAGGTGCCAAACCCCCTCGTCGATGTGAACTCTCGGAGGAGATCAGCCTGTTATCCCCGGGGTACCTTTTATCCGTTAAGCGACGGCACTTCCACGCGCAACCGCCGGATCACTAGCACCTACTTTCGTACCTGCTCGACATGTACGTCTCGCAGTTAAGCTGACTTATACGCTTGCGCTCTACAGCTGATTACCAAACAGCCTGAGTCAACCTTTGTACGCCTCCGTTACCTTTTGGGAGGCGACCGCCCCAGTCAAACTACCCGCCTGGCAGTGTTCCTCGCCCAGATTCATGGGCTAAGGTTAGACATCCGAAAGAACAAGGGTGGTATTCCACTGATGGCTCCACCGAGGCTAGCGCCCCAGCTTCAAAGCCTCCCACCTATGCTCTACATGCCCGTCCAAATGACAGTGCCAGGTTATAGTAAAGGTCCACGGGGTCTTTTCGTCCCGATGCGGGTAAGCGGCATCTTCACCGCTGCTACAGTTTCACCGAGTCCCACGTTGAGACAGCGCCCAAGTTGTTACACCATTCGTGCAGGTCGGAACTTACCCGACAAGGAATTTCGCTACCTTAGGACCGTTATAGTTACGGCCGCCGTTTACTGGGGCTTCGATTCAGGGCTTCGCAATGATAAATCAAAGCTGACTCCTCCTCTTAACCTTCCAGCACCGGGCAGGTGTCAGTCCCTATACGTCGCCTTGCGGCTTAGCAGAGACATGTGTTTTTAGTAAACAGTCACCCAGGCCTCTTTACTGTGACTCCATTCGGCTTCGTTGTACACTACACCTACTTAGGAGCACCCCTTCTTCCGAAGTTACGGGGCCATTTTGCCTAGTTCCTTAACGTGGGTTAGCTCGAGCACCTTAGGATATTCTCCTCACCTACCTGTGTCGGTTTACGGTACGGACAGATGTGAAACTTACATAGAGGTTTTTCTCGGCAGTGGGCTTAGGGGCAGTTGGTTTGTCCGAAGACTCATTTCCCCGTCGCGTCTCGACTTTGATCGCACGGATTTACCTGCGCAATCGGTCTACTCGCTTGGACCGGCATCCGTCAGCCGGCTACCCTTTCACTCCTGCGTCACCCCATAGTTCAAACGCGTCACACCTGGTACAGGAATATTGACCTGTTTTCCATCATCTACGCCTTTCGGCCTGAACTTAGGATCCGACTAACCCTGAGCGGATTAACCTTCCTCAGGAAACCTTAGGTTTACGGTGAACAGGTTTCTCGCCTGTTTTATCGCTACTCGTCCTAGCATAATCTCTTCTGATTCGTCCAGCATCTCTTGCCGAGACACCTTCGCTCTACTACAGAATGCTCCCCTACCAAATCCATCTTGCGATGGAAGTCCGCGGCTTCGGTTCAGAACTTAGTCCCGTTTATTATCGGCGCAGAATCACTCGACTAGTGAGCTATTACGCACTCTTTAAATGAATGGCTGCTTCTAAGCCAACATCCTAGCTGTTTCAGTAATTCCACATCCTTTGTCACTTAGTTCTGATTAGGGACCTTAGCCGGCGGTCTGGGGTGTTTCCCTTTCGCCTACGAAGCTTATCCCTCGCAGACTATCTCCCGTGGAACATGTCGACGGCATTCGGAGTTTGATTCGGTTCGGTAGGCTTGTAGGCCCCCTAGCCAATTCAGTGCTCTACCTCCGTCACACTTTTGCACGAGGCTAGCCCTAAAGCTATTTCGGGGAGAACCAGCTATTTCCAGTTTTGATTGGCCTTTCACCCCTATGCACAGCTCATCCCCCGCCTTTTCAACAGCGGTGAGTTCGGACCTCCAGACCGTTTTACCGGCCTTTCATCCTGGCCATGCATAGATCAACTGGCTTCGGGTCTACCCCCGGCTACTAAACGCCCGTTTAAGACTCGCTTTCGCTACGGCTCCGGCAGTGTTTGCCTTAACCTTGCAACCGAGGAGTAACTCGCTAGGTCATTATTCAATAGGCACGCGGTCAGTCCAGATACCCCGAAGGGCATCCTTTCCTCCCACAGCTTGTAAGCACACGGTTTCAGGTCCTATTTCACTCCGCGTCAGCGGTTCTTTTCACCTTTCCCTCACGGTACTTGTTCACTATCGGTCACCAAGTAGTGTTTAGCCTTATCACGTGGTCGTGACAGATTCAATCAGGGTTTCTCGTGCCCCGATTTACTTGGGTATCTACTCGAGCAAGCCGTTTGATTTTCACCTACGGGACTATCACCCTCTGTGGTTTACCTTTCCAGGTGTATTCGATTAACCAAACGGTTTCTGACTTGCCGACCTATGGACACTTCGGTCCGAATAGACCCCGCTACACCGATGGCACAACGCGTATCCGCTTTAACGTGCCGTTCGGTTTAGGCTCTTTCCCGTTCGCTCGCCGCTACTCAGGAAATCACTATTGTTTTCTCTTCCTGGGGGTACTGAGATGTTTCAGTTCTCCCCGTTCGCCGCGCATACCTATGGATTCAGTATGCGATGACAGGGTATTGCCCTGCCGAGTTGCCTCATTGGGAAATCCCCGACTCAAAGGATGTTTGCTCCTAATCGGGGCTTATCGCAGCTTACCACGTCCTTCATCGCCTCTTGGTGCCAAGGCATCCGCCGTATGCTCTTAATTACTTGATCGAAATCCTAAAAGCTCGATCTCTGTATTCATGCGGTTTGATCCGCATCGGCTCTGATATTTGGTTGTCAAAGATCGTGACTCTCTCCATTCCGGAGAGACGTAAGCTTGTCACTTCTATCGAAAGGCTCTTCGCCTTTATCGTCCTGGAGATGATCGGGTTCGAACCGACGACCTACGGCTTGCAAAGCCGCCGCTCGCCCAACTGAGCTACATCCCCGCGTAGTCAAAGATCACCGTGAATCGTCTCCCCCCACTCGCTACGCTTGTCGGCTTATCCTACCCGCGCCAGCTTGCTCAGATTCACTCGTCTGCCAAGGTGCTATCGAAAAAAAACGACCCGCGCTTCGCGGGGTCGTAATCATCACGCCCTCAAACAGCGACGCGCAATATATACGCGGCAACGCCGGTGTCAATAGAATTTTTCGGAAAAATTACGACAAAAGTTGATTTATCAAAGCGACTGTGTCCCAAACACTTCTTTTGATCGAGGGTATTGTATGTCCGGATTAATAAACCTCCGCCGCCAAATACCCCACCACCTCCTCATTATCCCCCGTCACCTGCCCGGAATGCCGATACTCAATCGCGCGCGCCGTCCGCGCCCCTAACTTCCAGCAGGTCATCATCACCGCCGTGATCGGGCAGAAACCGCAGGCTTCCGCCTTCCCCGAATCGATCAACCCCATCAACGCCTGCGGATCAAACGCCTGAACCGCTGCAATCACCCGGCCATCAAGCTTCGCCGCCGTCCCGGCACTGTGGAAGTGCGAAAGATCGGAACTGGCAACCAGCAAGGTCGACTCCGGGTCGATGATCTCCGCCAACGCGTCGGACAAACGAGCGGTGATCGCCGGCGTCTGATATCCCATGACGATCGGCAGCAACTGAAACTCTCCTAATGCCGCCTGCAGGAACGGCAACTGCACCTCCAGCGAATGCTCAGCCATCGCCCCCTCAACATGACCCGCTCCCGAAATCTCCACACCGCTCTTCCCGCGCAGTTTTTCGACCAGCTCCCGCGCTACCGGCACAACGCCCAACGGCGTCTCATACCCGTCGCCATCGAAGACCGACGAAAAGTCGAAGCGCGCCCGATGCGACGGCGCCACGATCACCACCGTCCGATAACTTGCAGCAAAGGTGCGCACGCGCGCATACGCCGTCGCAGCGCATTCCCCCGAGTACATATAACCGGCGTGCGGCGCAATGATCCCTTGCGGACGCGGCGTGTCGGCGGGCACCGCTGCCGCGTCCAGCATCGCCGTCACGTCCGCCTGCAATTGCCGCGCATTGCCCGGGTAGAAACTTCCGGCAAAGCACGCCTGGCGAACTGTAGCCTTCATGAAATCCTCCTGCTATTTCAACGCCGACTCGCCGGTGCTCGTGCAGAGGTGAAGCATCCTCTCGGTGCAGTGGTGATCTTGATCAAACGGCTCCAGCGCACTGACAAAGATTGGCCAGTCGAGTTGCTTTCCCTGATAGTCTCGATAAAGCGCCCGCAGAAACTCGCGCCACCGTTCGTCGCCGACACAACGCCGCACTTCCTCGAACACACGCGGCGCCTTGCTGTAAATCAATGCTCCCTTCTCCTGCGTGTTTGGCATGTCCACCTCCAGCAGTGGCACATCGCGCTCCGTACCGGCGAACTTGCGATACGGATCAAGTTGCTCTTCCCAGCGGGCGGCTTGCTCTTCAGGAGCAAAATCTCGCGTCTCGTACATCAACCGAATCTGGTGCGGCAGTGAGACCGTCAGCAACCAGTATCCCTGCGTTGGAAAGTGCACAAACGCCCCGGCTCCGAACCATTGCTGCGCGATACACAAATGGAGCCCCTCGTAATATCCCTGCGCGAACCCCGCCATCATGTCGGAACCGATCGTGACAATCCCCGTACCGATGTTCATCCCCGGGAATTCGCTGGTCTCGACCAGCGTCAGCCCGGGATGGTGATACGGTCCGAAGTTCTTCTCCATGTAGACCAGCGTGCTGCAGGCTTCGGCAACGATGGTGCGCATGACCGAATCGGCAACCGTTCTCGCCTCGATGGTGATCTTGGTTTCACCACACTTGGTGGTGACCTCTCGGAAATATCCATCGCGATAGATCAACAACGGAATCTTGAACACAGGTATCAGCGTCTGAAATGCCACTGTGCGCACTCCGCTCAACGCCGACTCATTGAAGCGTTTGCCGACACTCAGCACACGATAATCGTCAGGCAAAGCCACCATTGTTATCGCATTGACCAGTTGGTCCAGAAGTATTGGATACCAGCGATGGCCACGGTCAAGCAAGATCAGCGAATCCTGAAGCGGGTCAAGGGGCCAACTATAACTGAAATTCAGTTGCCAGGAGTTGGCGAAAACCGCTTGAGCGGGAATCGAAACGGCAACTGTGTCTGCGCCAAGGCGCTTCCCTTCTGCCGGGATTGAATCGATGTCGGTTCTAAAAAAGACCGAGAGCGATTGAACTCTGCTGCTGAGAAGGAGGTGAACGGTCGAATCGGCGGCGCCGTACTCGCTCTGGATCTGCCCGGCGACCTCCAATTCTTGCGACGGCGGCAAGTAATTCACGAACAATGTCGTCAAGGGCTGAGCCGCGAGCGTCACCGCGCCGGACGCAATCCAACAAAGGACAAGGCGGAACAGGCGTTTAAACATCGAAACCTCGCAGAATTCTAATGTGGACGATACTATCAAACAATATCAGCAGCCGGCAATTGGCAAGCAGAAATCCAGCGCAAAAAGGTGACCGCGATTGGAATCCGCCGGCCCGCAACTGAACCTGCGCTCGCTCATCGACCGCCGCGTGCAGCCTCGCGAGACTTCTACTGTCCGTGAAAATCAAATATGGGCTCGGGCAGAATCGAACTGCCGACCTCGCGCTTATCAGGCGCGCGCTCTAACCATCTGAGCTACGAGCCCATTTCGTGGGATTGCCAAAGTAAAGATTGCTTGGGCAAAGTCAATAGAATTTTGGCCTATTCGCCCGCGCCCGGCTGACCTCGCCCTTGAATATGAATCACGCGCTGCGGGAACGGAATCTCAATCCCCTCGCGATTGAACGCATTGTAAATCTCACACCGCATCTGTTCGCCCGTCCGCCACTGATCCGCAATCTGCGCCACCCGGCAGGTCAGCGAAAAGTTCAGCGCCGACTCGCCGAAACTGACAAAATCCGCCGACGGCGCCGGATCCGCTATCACCTTCAGATGCTGCCGCGCGACATTCAGCAAAATCGCTTTCACCTTCTCGATATCGCTGCCGTACGCCACGCCGATATCGATCTTGACACGGATCGTCTCCTCCGGATATGACAAATTGGTGACCTTGGCCTT
>JADYYF010000031.1 GCA_020853795.1 Candidatus Zixiibacteriota bacterium | reverse complement strand
GTCCGCGTTTCGTTGTTCATCGTCGTATTCCACAACTGCTCGGGATTCATTTCGCCGAGACCTTTGTAGCGCTGAATCGAAACACCCTTGCGCCCCATCTGCTCCATCAGGCGGTCGCGATCATCGTCCGAATAGGCGTAGATTTCGCGCTTGTTCGACTTCAGCCGGTAGAGCGGCGGCTGCGCGATATAGACATACCCCTGCTCCACCAGTTCCTTCATGTAGCGGAAGAAGAACGTCAATAGCAGCGTCTTGATGTGCGAGCCGTCGACGTCGGCATCGGTCATGATGATGATCCGGTGATAACGCAGTTTCGAGACGTCGTAGTCCTCCTCGCCGAAGCCGGTGCCGAGCGCCGTGATGATCGAGCGGATTTCGTCGTTCGACAAAATCTTATCCAGTCGCGCTTTCTCGACGTTGAGAATCTTGCCCTTGATCGGCAGAATCGCCTGGAAGCGCCGGTCGCGCCCCTGCTTGGCCGAGCCGCCGGCCGAATCGCCCTCGACGATGAAAATCTCGCAGTGTTCCGGCTCGCGCGAAGAGCAATCCGCCAGTTTGCCCGGCAGCCGCCCGGAGTCGAGCGCCGTCTTGCGCCGCGCCAGGTCTTTGGCTTTGCGCGCCGCTTCGCGCGTGTATGCCGCGCCCAGTCCTTTATCCGCGATCTTCTTGCCGTCAGTCGGATTTTCCTCCAGCCATTCCGAGAAGGTCTCGCCCATCACCTGTTCGACAATCCCCTTCACTTCGGAGTTGCCAAGCTTGGTCTTGGTCTGGCCTTCGAACTGCGGATCGGGCACCTTGACATTGACCACGGCGGTCAGACCCTCGCGGACATCCTCACCCTGAAGCGTATCGAGGGCGTCCTTGCCGGTCTTGAACAGGCCGTTCTTCGTCATGTAGTTGTTGATCGTGCGGGTCAATGCCGTCTTGAAGCCGACCAGGTGTGTACCGCCTTCGACGGTGTTAATGTTGTTGACGAACGAGAAGATGTTCTCGACGTAACCGTCGTTGTATTGCAGCGCAATCTCGACCGTCACGCCCTCGCGTTCCTTTTCGCAGTAGAAGCGCTTGTTGTGGATCGGGTCCTTGTTCTCGTTGAGGAACTTGACGAAATCGACAATACCGCCCTTGTTCAGGAACGTTTCGGTCTTGCCCGAGCGCTCGTCGATGATATCGATCCGGAGTCCCTTGTTCAGGAACGCCAATTCGCGCACGCGCCCGGCCAGCACCTCGTACGACCACTCGATCTTCTTGAAGATCTCTTTGTCGGCCTTGAAATGCGTCTTGGTGCCGGTCTTCTTGGACTTGCCGATGATCTTCATATCGGCAACCGGATTGCCGGTGTGGTATTCCTGGAAATAGACGTTGCCGTCGCGGCTGACTTCGACCTTGCACCATTCCGACAGCGCGTTGACCACGCTCACGCCGACGCCGTGGAGACCGCCCGAGACCTTGTACGACTCGTGCGAGAACTTGCCGCCGGCGTGCAGCATCGTCATTACAACTTCGAGCGCCGGCCGTTTCTGCGTCGGATGCATATCCACCGGGATACCGCGGCCATTGTCTTCGACGACGATCGTGTTCTCGGTCGTGATCGTGACTTTGATCAGGTCGCAGAATCCTGCCAGCGCCTCGTCGACGGAGTTATCCACGACTTCATAAACCAGATGGTGCAGCCCGCGTACGCCGGTGTCGCCGATGTACATCGCGGGCCGCTTGCGTACCGCTTCCAGCCCCTTGAGCACCTGAATCGTTTTGGCATCGTAGCTCTGCGCGCCCTTCTTCGGCTTGTCTTCAGTATCCACTTCGTCGATTTCCGCCATGATTGCCTCTTATCCTTAAGTAAAATAAATATCCGTGACCACTGCCGCGCCGAGCGCCGCGTTCAGCCTCTCAATAATCTCGGCCTTGCCGAAATTCAGTTCCTGCCGCCACGCCGATGACGGTACCCGCACCTGCAGCACGCCCGCATTGATGCTCACTGCCTGCGCCTTCTGGGCGATCTTGTCACCCACCACTTCGGCAAAAACCTTAACCGCTTCCGACTCGCGCATACGCTTGTCCAGACCCAGATTCGTCAAGGTCCGGGACAGAATTGTCTTGATATTTTCCGCGCGTCGAACCACGATTTTCCCCGCAAAACAAGCACTTAATATACGATTTCCTCAACGGCGCGGGCAAGATAAAACTCGTCGCCGGATCGCTTTTTTCTCGCCGTAACTCATTGTAATGGTGCGAGTTATAAACACGCTCCAAATACTCCATATTAGTCGTCGACCGCTGCTTGTCGCCTCACGCGCTGATGCCACCGATCCCAATTTCAGCCAGTGTTTATGCGGTCAAGAGCACGTTGAGCCGATGCGAATTTCATGTTGCCGGAATTGCCGGTTGCGCGGTTGTTGCCCCGCCCAAATGGCTAAAGCAGCCGCCCTTCGAACAGCTGAACCTCGTTCGCGATCGCCGTTACCGACCGCAATTGATCCGCCTTGGCCGTGGTCAAGAAGACTTGGCCCAACTTCGGTAGTGTCGCCATCAATGCAGCCAGGCGCTGTGGATCCAGATCGCTGGTAACCTCATCCAGAAGCAGGATCGGGGCATCACCGAGCTGTCCAGTGAGGAAATCGTAGATGGCAAACTTGATTGCCAACGCCATCGACTTGGCTTCGCCCTGCGAGGCGTAACCCCTTGTTGCCTCCGCCGCCAATTTGATCGCCACGTCGTCGCGGTGGGGACCATGCCCGGTCGAGCCGAGATAGAGATCACGTTTGCGCCCCGATGCCAGCTTCTGCCGGAACGCCTCCGCGGAAGTGCAGTCGCCGCTGATCGAGGTTTCATAAGTCCAACTCAGATCTCCGGCACTGCCCGCGATCGCGCGATGATACTCCGCCAGCTTCGTTGTCGCCGCGGCCAGCAGCGCCAGCCGTTTGGCGTTGATTCTGGACCCGGCCGCTGCCAGCTGGGCGTCCCAGACATCGAGCATCTCAAGATCAGCCGGTTCTTCGTCGCTGATTTCGAACCCCTTGAGCAACGCATTCCGCTGAGTCAGGATGCGGTTGTACTCGAGCAAATCGTTCAGGTACCCGCGATCGCCCTGCGACAGGTACAAGTCCAGCAGCCGTCGCCGCACTGCCGGGCCGCCGTAAATCAACTCCACGTCTTCCGGTACATAGCTGACGGCGTGGAAATACTCGAACAATTCCGCCACTCGTGGCACCTTGACACCATCGATCTTGATCTGCCGTCGGTGCGCCGTCCCCCAGGCGATCTCAATTGTCCGCTCCGAGCCATTGACTAACCCTTCAACCTCGATTCGCGCCACCTCGGACCCCTTGCGAATGAGCAGGTCATCTGAAGCTGTTCGAAACGACCGGGCCGTGCAGGCGTAGAAGATCGCCTCAATAATCGAGGTCTTCCCCGACCCGTTCGGGCCACCGATGAGGTTGATCCCCGGTTCCGGCGCGAATTCGATCGTGGCCAAATTGCGAAAGTCGTTCAAACGGACTCTGGTCAGGTGCATGGCCGTAAGATGGTCGGCACCCTGGCTTTCGCAATCAGATTTCACGTGGAACAAGCCGCAGCTGCGTATAATCCACAGGCGGGCATCGGAGTGAGTGATGACTAACGCGCTACAACTGCTGACTTCTCGGTTGGATTCGGCCGATAAGACCCAAGCTTCCGCTGTCAATCCGGCCGCAGGCGACACCTCATTGCTTGATGCTTATTCTCAGGCCGTCATTTCAGTCGTCGAATCCGCCAATCCCGCGGTCGTAAACATCGGCGTTAAAACCAGAGCCGCTCGCGGTCGCCGCCATCAAGAGGGGGCCGGTTCAGGCGTCATCTTTGCCCCTGACGGATACGTCCTGACCAACAGCCATGTCGTCCACGAAGCTGCCTCGATCGCTGTTACCCTGCTTGACGGCACAACTGCCTCCGCCCGGGTGATCGGTGATGATCCGGCCACTGATCTGGCGGTCCTGCGGGTCGAGCTTTCCGGTCTCGGCTATGCCCAGCTCGATGACTCCGGTCGCCTGCGGCCTGGCCAGCTCGTGATTGCCATGGGCAATCCACTCGGGTATCAGTCAACCGTCTCCGCCGGCATCGTGAGTGCGACCGGTCGCGCGATGCGCAGTCAAAGCGGTCGCCTGATCGAAGACGTCATTCAGCATACCGCGCCGCTCAACCCTGGCAATTCCGGCGGCCCGCTGCTTGATAGTCGCGGCACGGTCGTCGGTATCAACACCGCGATCATCCACCTGGCGCAGGGAATCGGTTTCGCCATCCCCGCACGCACGGCGTCCTGGGTCATCACTCAGTTGTTGCAGCATGGCCGTGTCCGCCGCGGTTATCTCGGTGTTGCCGGCCAACCACGCTTGCTTTCGCGGCGCCTGGTGCGCTTTTACAACCTGCCCAACACTTATGGGGTGGAACTGATCCACGTCGAGAAGGGCACGCCTGCGGCTGCCGCCGGCCTGCTCAGAGGCGACATCGTGCTCGCCATCAATAGTCGGACCGTCGAAAATATCGACAGCGTCCATCGCCTGATGACCGAATGGCGTGCCGGCGAAGCACTCAGACTCGATTTCGTCCGCCTCAATGAGCTTATGACCGTTGAGATTACGCCGATCGAAGCGCCGTGACCGTTAGCCGACTGAGAGCGCTTTCCCGGATAATTCCCTTGACAATCACCAGTACTGCCGCTAAACTATCGGGCTAAATTTTTATCGACTGGGAGAGGAATGAAGCGAACATTTCAACCATCGCGACGGAAACGCAGTAACGACCACGGTTTTCGCAAGCGAATGTCAACCAAGGACGGCCGCAAAGTGTTGGCGCGTCGCCGCCGCAAAGGCCGCTATAAACTGACGGTTTCCGACGAGAGATAATCGATTTGGCAGGGGATTTCGTCTGTCTGATGAAGCCATTATCCGACAGACTCTGCAGTCTGGACGCAAGCGGGAAGATGCCTTCCTGCTCTTCCGTTGCCTGCCGACTCCCGGTCTATCTTCTCGCTGGTGCTTGCGCACGCCCAAAAGGCTCGGCAATGCCCCGCAGCGAAACCGCATACGCAGGCTGATGCGAGAATTTATTCGCACCAACAAGTTTATCTGGCCAACCGAATGCGCCATCGTCCTGTCCGCCAAACCCGCGGCGCAGGCAGCGACTCTCGAGCAGATTGCTCAATCAATCGCGGAGCTACTCCGCAATGAATAGCTTCCTGGGAAAGCTCCTGGCGTGGCTCGTGCGCGGTTACCAGCTCGCGATCTCGCCCTTTCTGCCCAAGGTCTGTCGCTTCTATCCCTCTTGCTCGCAATATTCCGTTGAGGCCTATCACAAGTACGGCTTTCTCAAAGGAACATCACTAACCCTCAAACGAATCGGCCGCTGTCACCCGCTTCACCCGGGCGGCTATGATCCGGTGGATTAATCACTCATGTTTGATCGTAACAGCGTCATTGCAATCGCCCTGATCTTCCTAATCTTCGTTGCATGGAGTTTCTTCTTTACCCCGACTCCAACTCCAGTGACCGAGCCGCAGCAATCATC